>NZ_JASJSU010000089.1:1881-16638 GCF_030237045.1 Stenotrophomonas maltophilia group sp. Smal17 | reverse complement strand
TTGATGAGGAGCCGGCCAGCGGCCGGCACTACCCGCATCCGCAACCGCCATCCCGAAACAGAAAAGGCCGGCTTTCGCCGGCCTTTTCGTTCACCACGCCGCGGCGTGGATCATTCCGATTCCCACCACATCCAGAAGCTGTCCCACAGGCGCTTGAAGAAGCCGGCCTGCTCGACGGCGGCCACCGCCACCAGCGGTGCTTCGGCGATGACCTTGCCATCCAGGGTGACCTTCACGGTACCGACCTGCTGGCCGGCGGTGAACGGTGCCTCCAGGGTCTTGGGCACATCGATGCTCGGCTTCAGGTCGTTGTAGCGGCCACGCGGCACGCTGACCAGCATCGGCTGGGCCACGCCCAGCTGCACCTTGTCGGTGGTGCCCTTCCAGACCTTGTGCTCGGCCACGGCCTTGCCCGGCTCGTACAGGCGGTGGGTCTCGAAGAAGCGGAAGCCCCAGTTCAGCAGGGCCAGGCTGTCATCGGCGCGCTGCTTTTCCGACGCGCCACCCAGCACCACGGCGATCAGGCGCTGGTCACCGCGCTGGGCCGAGCTCATCAGGCAGTAACCGGCCTCGGAGGTGTGGCCGGTCTTGATGCCGTCGACGCTGCCATCGCGCCACAGCAGCAGGTTGCGGTTCGGCTGCTTGATGTTGCCGACCTGGAATTCCTTGATCTTGTTGTACGCGTAGGTTTCCGGGTAGTCGCGCACCATCGCGCGGCCCAGCAGCGCCAGGTCGTAGGCGGTGCTGTGGTGGCCCTGCGCGGTGAGGCCGTGGGCGTTGACGAAGTGCGAGTCCTTCATGCCGATCTTGGCGGCGTAGCTGTTCATCAGCGACGCAAAGGCTTCTTCACTGCCGGCCACATGTTCGGCCAGGGCGATCGCGGCGTCGTTGCCGGACTGGATCGCCATGCCCTTTTCCATGTCTTCCAGGCGTGCGGTCTGGTTGACCGGGAAGCCGCTGTAGCTGCCATCGGTACCGGCGCCACCTTCGCGCCAGGCGCGCTCGCTCATCATCACCTGGTCGTCCGCACGGACCTTGCCGTTCTTGACCTCGGCGGCGATCACGTAGGACGTCATCACCTTGGTGATGCTGGCCGGGGCCAGCTGCTCGTGGACGTTTTCGCCGGCCAGCACCTGGCCGGTGGCGTAGTCCATCAGCACCCAGGCCTTGGACACGCTCGGCGCCGGGGCCGGCGGAGTGGCGACAGTGGCCGGGGCAGCAGCGGCGGCGGCAGGCGCCGGCGTGGCCGGAGTCGGCAGCGGCGTCTGGGCGGAAGCCAGACCCACCACCAGGGTGGCGGCCAGGGCAGTGGCGGCGGAACGGAAATTCATTGGACAGCAGGCTCCAGGGGACGGCCGGGAATGGAGGGTGGAACGTAACGGCCATTGTAAGGCCGGGGGAGCACGGGCCGGCAGCACCGGCCCGGGCGGTTCAATCCTTGACGATCTGCGGCGAACCCAGGCCCAGACCGGCGATGCGGCCGACAAGTTCCGCGGCACTGGCATGGTCGCTGGCGGGTACGCGCAGGCGGAACAGGGTGCGGCCACCGGCCGCGATGTCGCTGATGGTGGCGCCGACGATGCCTGCGGCATTGAGCTGGCCCATCGCGCGGTTGGCGTTGTCGCGGTTGGAGAAGCTGGCGACCTGCACCATCACCGCGCCGACCACCTGCTGCGACAGGCTGGGTGTCGTCGGGGCGGAACGTACCGGGGCCGGCGCAGCCGCACGCGGTGCCGCCCTGGCCACCGCAACCGGTGCCGGTGCGGAGCTGCGCACCGGCAGTGCGCTCGGCGGCAGGCTGCTGACCGCCACGTCCGGCGCGGTGCTGGCCACGCCCTGGGTGGTGGCCGGCTGGCCGCGTGCCGGCATGCCGTCGGCCGGCAGACGCTGGACCAGGCGATCGATGTCGCTGTCGGCGTTGGCCCGCGCCGCCGGTGCCGGCCGTGCACTGGCCACGGCGGTGGCGGCGGCCGCTTCGGCGGCGCGGCGCTCGCGGCGCGACGGCTTCTGCGCCAGCAGGTTGCTCTCACCCGGCTGCAGCGCGCGCACCTCGACATTGCCGGTGCCGCGCTGGGTGATGCCCAGGCGCACGGCGGCGGCATAGCTCAGGTCAACCACGCGGCCATCATGGAACGGCCCCCGGTCGTTGACGCGCACGATCACCGACTCGCCGTTGTCGAGGTTGGTCACGCGGGCGAAGCTGGGCAGTGGCAGCGTCTTGTGCGCGGCGGTGAACTGGTACATGTCGTAGACCTCGCGGTTGGAGGTCAGGCGGCCATGGAACTTGGCGCCGTAGTACGACGCGGTGCCGCGCTCGACGTAGTTGCGGGTGTCGTCAAGCACGTTGTACGACTTGCCCAGCACCACGTACGGCGACTTGTTGCCGATCGCCGATCGTTCCTCGGCGGTCACTTCCGGCTCGGGAATGCAGGCCACGTTGGGAATGTAGTCCGGCGTGCTGTCGCGCACGCCCGGTTTGTACAGGCCACCGGCGGTGTAGTTGCCGCGGGTGCTCAGGTCTTCCTTGGCCGCCGCGTACGGGGAACCGTCTGGGCAATGCGCCGGGCGCGATCCGCGGCCCTGCACCAGCGTGCCGCTGGACTTGCCACCATGGCCGGCCGTGGCCGGCTTCTTCGGCGCGCTGCTGCAGGCCGCCAGCGCGAGGACGATCAAGCCTGGGGCCAACCATCTGATGTTCATGCCGGGGGCAGCTCCTGTCCGGCGATGGCCTGGGACAACTGGAACACGGCCATCGCGTACATCTTCGAGAGGTTGTAGCGGGTGATCGCGTAGTAGTTCTGGAAGCCCAGCCAGTACTGCTTGCCGGTGCTGCCTTCAAGCGTGATCGGGGTAGCGGTGGCACCGGGCTGCACCGGCGCGCTCGGCTGGTAGCCACGCTGCGCCAGGTCGGCCAGCGACCAGGTGGGCATCCACTCGGTCGGGTTGAACTCCTCGCGCCCCGGCGCCAGCGTGGCCGGCACGGCGACCTGGCCGCCACGCACCCAGCCGCCCTTCTTCACGAAGTAGTTGGCGATGGACGAGAACACGTCGTCATAGCTGTTGAACAGGTCACGGCGGCCATCGCCATTGCCATCCACCGCGTAATCGAGATAGCTGGACGGCATGAACTGGCCCATGCCCATCGCACCGGCATAGCTGCCCTTGAGCGTGGTGATGTCCAGCTTCTCTTCGCGGCCCAGCTCGAACAGCTTGGCCAGCTCATCGCGGAAGAACAGCTCGCGGCGCACTTCGCGTTCCAGCTTGGCCGGGTCGCCGCTGCGCGGGTAATAGAACGCCAGCGTGTACAGCGCATCCAGCACGCGATGGCTGCCGGCATTCTTGCCGTAACTGGTTTCCACGCCGATGATCGCCACGATCACTTCGGCCGGCACGCCGGTACGCTGCTGCACGCGATCAAGCTCGGCGCGATGCTGCGCCAGGAACGCGCGGCCGCCATCGATACGCGCCTTGCTGATGAACATCGGCCGGTACTCGTTCCACGGCTTGACCCGTTCGGCCGGGCGCGACATGGCAGCAATGATCGGCTGGCGCACCTGCGCCTGGTCGAGCACGCTGCTGATCTGCTCCGGCTTCAGGCCATAGCGCTTGGCGGTATCGGCAATGAAGCGGGCCCGCGCGACCTCGAACGGCACCGGGGTGAGATCGACCGGCGGCGCGGTGGCCGCAGTGGCTTCGGGCGCGGCCTCGGCCGGGCCATGGGCCTTGCTGGCGGGCTGGCGTGGCGTACTGCTGGCCTGGGGCGAAGACGGTGGGGACTTCGGCTGGGTCGCGCAGGCGACCAGGCCGAGGGTGAGCATGCAGGCCAGAGTGCGTCGAATCATCGTCGCAGGTTAGCAGGTCATGGATGAATTAAAACCCCTAACACCATGAATCACAACGATTTGCCCGCGTTCAGCGGGAAATGTGAAGACGTCGTGATCGACCCACCCCATTCAGATAGAGGTTGCCGGTTGCGCCCCCATCCCCGCAGACGCAACCGGCGACCGGATCCGGTCGGTACCTTGCGCGGCTGCCGCTCCCCAGTGGCAGTACCCCGCGCTCCCTGTACCCGTTGGATCAGTACTGCTTCCCGCCCGACGCCCCCTCGCGCTGCAACGATTGACGGCGCGCCGTGCCGAACGGGCCGCCATTGTGCAGGCCGATTACGACAAGTCCATTGATCAGGATCAACGCAGCGTAAAAGTGTGAACCGGATTACATTTTTTATGGACTTCGGTCAGTGGCAATGCAGCTGCGGGCTGCTGTGAGAACGCTTCCACAACGGGCGTTGCGCAGAGTCAGGAAATTTCCAGCCAACGGCGCAGCCCCTCGTGGGTGGGTTGGATTTGTCGCAGAAAGCAGAAGCAGCGAGTGGGTCGGTCGGGTCGGGTCCGCGGGGGACGCCGTGAACCCATCCTTGGGGGCTTGGCAGCCACATCCATGCGGCTGACACCCCCGCGGACCCAACCCGACCGCCCTCTGACAGATGTCGGTGGCCTGCCACCCACGGAGAAGAAAAAAGATCAAAAGCGGGTCGCGCGCTGCGCTTGCTCGTGAGCCGAGCACGGCTTGGCTCTACACAAGGCAATGAAGCGATCCGCCAGGCCGCTTTTGCTTTTGATCTTCTTTTTTCTTTTCGTGGGTGGACGCGCCCGCCCCAATTACATGACCTGCGTTACGCGCCCACCCACGAGGGGCGGCGCCGTTGGCTGGAATCCCTATCCCCCGTGCACCGGCCGATGCCCGCGCACCGCCATCACCAACCCGATGCCGGCCAACAGCGAAACCGCCGATGTCCCGCCATAGCTGATCAACGGCATCGGAATGCCCACCACCGGCAGCAGGCCGGAAATCATTCCACCGTTCACCAGGACGTAGACGAAGAACGCCAGCCCCAGGCTGCCGGCCAGCAACCGTGCGTGCGTGTCGCGTGCGTGCACCGCGATCCACAGGCAGCGCCCGACCACGAACAGGTAAAGCGCAAACACCGTCGCCACGCCGATCCATCCGAACTCTTCGGCCAACACTGAAAACGCGAAGTCGGTCGTGTATTCGGGCAGGAAATCCAGCGTGGCCTGCGTGCCCTGCCCCCAGCCGCGGCCCTGCCAGCCACCGGAGCCGATCGCGATGCGCGACTGCAGGATGTTCCAGCCGGTGCCGAGCGGGTCCGCCGCCGGGTCGAGGAAGGTCAGCACGCGGTCCTTCTGGTACTGCCGCAGCAGGCCGAACCACGCCAGCGGTGCGGCCAGCGCCAGCCCGGTCGCGCCAGTGGCGACCCAGCCCCAATGCAGGCCGGCCAGCAACAGGGCAAACACGCCGCTGGCCGTGACCAGCGTGGCGGTGCCCAGGTTGGGCTGCATCAGGATCAGTACCGCGGGAACTCCGATCAGCACCGCGGCGGTCAGCACCGTGCGTGGCGACGGTGGCAGCGGCTGCCGGTGCAGGTACCAGGCCATCATCAGTGGCAGGCTGAGCTTGAGCAGTTCGGACGGCTGCAGGTAGAACACGCCCAGGTTGAGCCAGCGCTGCCCGTACTTGCCGGTACCGATCACGTACACCGCCATCAGCGGCAGCATCGACAGCGCATACAACGCCGGTGTCCACGCGCGCAGGCGCAGCAGCGGGACCCGCGACAACAGCCACATGGCCAGCAGGCCACCGGCAAAGCGCGCGGCCTGCCCGGCCACCGGGCCGGACACGCTGTGCAGCACCGCCAGGCCGGCGCCCATCAGGATCAACAGCGCAACCAGCAACGGCAGGTCGATCGTGCGCACCGCCTCACGGCAGCCGCCAAACAGTCGTTTCCATTCCACGCGGGCACGGTAGCAATGCGTGCTTGCGTGAAGCTGTCATGCGGCAGCTGCATTTGTAGAGTCGAGCCGTGCTCGACTGCCTTTCATGCAGCAACAGAAGCAGTCGAGCAAGCTCGACGCTACGCAACGGAGAAAAGCAGTCGAGCAAGCTCGACTCTACGAAGGCGGCGGAGCCGGGCTCAGCCGTAGCCGCCGTGTACCGGATTGTGGCTGCGCACGGCCATCACCAGCCCGAAGCCGGCCAGCAGCGATACCGCCGAGGTGCCGCCGTAGCTGATCAGTGGCATCGGCACGCCCACCACCGGCAGCAGGCCGGAAATCATCCCGCCGTTGACCAGCACGTACACGAAGAACGCCAGGCCGGTGGCACCGGCCAGCAGCCGCGAATAGGAATCGCGCGACTGGCTGGCGATCCACAGGCAGCGCCCGATCACCACCAGGTACAACGCCAGCACGGTGGCCACGCCGATCCAGCCGAACTCCTCGCTCAGCACCGAGAACGCGAAGTCGGTGGTCTGCTCGGGAATGAAGTTCAGGTGCGACTGCGAGCCCTCGCCCCAGCCCTTGCCGTCGAAGCCGCCGGAACCGATCGCGATCTTCGACTGGATGATGTTCCAGCCCGCGCCCAGCGCATCCATCTCCGGGTCCAGGAACATCATGATGCGGTCCTTCTGGTACGGCCGCAGCAACCAGAACCAGGCCAGCGGCGCGACCGCAGCCACGCCCCCCACGCCCAGGCCGACCCACCACCACGGCAGGCCCGCCAGCAGCAGCACGAACACACCACTGGCAGCGATCAGCACGCCGGTGCCGAAGTCCGGCTGCAGCATCACCAGCCCGGTCGGTACGCCGATGATGACCAGCGCCACCAGCACGGTGTTGAAGCGCGGCGGCAGCGGCATCCGGTGCAGGTACCAGGCCACCATCATCGGCAGGCTGACCTTCAGCAGCTCGGCCGGCTGCAGGTAGAAGAACTTGAGGTCCAGCCACTGCCGGCCGTACTTGCCGGTGCCAAGTACGAACACCGCCAGCAGCGGGATCATCGAGATCGCGTAGATGAGTGGGGTCGCCGAGCGGATGCGCAGGATCGGCACCCGCGAGATGCCCCACAGCGCCGCCATGCCCACCGCGAAACGCGCCCCCTGGGCCATCACCAGGCTGTCGCCACCGGCGCTCTTCAAGGTGGCCAGGCCGATCACCATCAACGCGCCCAGCGCCAGGCACAACACCCAGTCCAGCGTGCTGAAGAAGCGGCGCAGCATGTCGCCGGCCCAGCGCAGGAACACCTTCATCGTGCGGGCTCCGCAGAGGTGGGACGCGGCGTGGCCGGCAGCGCGGCGGCAGCCGGTGTGCCCGGCGGCGGTGCCGGTTCGGGCGCGGGCACGCCGACCAGCACCGGATGTTCACCCAGCTGCCCCGCGGCGAGATCACCCGCCTGGCGCGCACCGGCATCTTCGTTGTCGAACGCGGTGGCGCCGATGGCGGTGGTGCCGCGCTCGCTGTCCAGCGGCTGCATGCCTTCAGGCATCTTGCCCAGCAGGTAGGCGTCGAACACCTTGCGTGCGATCGGCGCGGCCGCCGAACCACCGTAGCCGCCACCCTCCACCGCCACCGCGATCGCGATCACCGGGTTCTCGACCGGCGCGAAGCCGACGAACAGCGCGCGGTGGCGCAGGTGCATCGGCAGGCTCTTCGGATTCACGGCGGCCGTGCCCTTGCGGCTGATGACCTGCGCGGTACCGGTCTTGCCGGCCATCACGTACGGCGCACCCACCGCCACGCGCCAACCGCTGCCGCCGGGCCGCATGGTCGCCATCATGCCCTCACGCACCGCCTGCAGGTTGCTGGGGTTGGGGCTGACCGGTTTGATCTCGCCGGGCGACGTCGCCGCCCAGTCGCTGTCGAAGCCGTCGCGCTGCTGGATCACCAGGTGCGGGGTGCGCAACTGGCCGTCGGCCAGCGCGCTGACACCACGCGCCAGCTGCAGCGGGGTGACCTTCCAGTCGCCCTGGCCGATGCTGATGTTGACCGTATCGCCGGGGTACCAGGCTTCCTTGCGGGTCTTCCGCTTGTAAGCCGGCGACGGCAGGATGCCGCCGATTTCGCCGGTCAGGTCGATGCCGGTCGGCTGGCCAAAGCCGTAGTACTCCATGTAGTGGTCGAAGCGCTCGATGCCCAGGTCCAGCGCCAGCTTGTAGTAGTAGGTATTGACCGACTCGGCGATGGACTTGCGCAGATCGGTCCAGCCGTGGCCGCCGCGGTGGGCGTCACCCCAGCCGCGCGAGGTGCCGGGCAGGTAGAACATGCCGGTGGACAGCACCTTGTCTTCCGGGCGGCGCACGCCCGAATCCAGGCCGGCCAGGCCGATCAGCGGCTTCAACGTGGAACCGGGGGCGACGCCACCGAGCACCAGGCGGTTGAACTGCGGCCGCGAGGGGTTCTCGTTCAGCGCCTTGAAGTCGGCATGCGAGATGCCGTTGACGAACAGGTTGGGGTCGTAGGACGGCAGGCTGACCATCGCCAGCACTTCGCCGGTACGCGGGTCCATCGCCACCGCCGAGCCTTCCTGGTCGCCGAAGGCGGCGACCATGGCCCGCTGCAGGTCGGCGTCGATCGACAGCCGCAGGTCGGCACCGGACTGCGCGGCGACACGGCCGATGGTGCGGATCGCACGGCCCTGCACGTTGGTTTCGACCTGCTCGTAGCCGACCTTGCCGCGCAGCTGCTGCTCGTAATAGCGCTCCAGGCCGGACTTGCCGATGTGGGTCAGCGCCGCATTGCCTTCGCCAAGGATCTCCAGATCCTTGTCATCGACGCGGCCGACGTAGCCGATGATGTGCGCGAACAGATCGCCGTAGGGGTAGCGGCGGGTCAGGTAGGGCTCCAGCTCGACGCCGGGGAAGCGCCAGCGGTCGACGGCGAAGCGCGCCATCTCCTCGTCGCTCATGCGCAGCTTCAGCGTGACCGGCAGGAACTTGCGGCGCGCCTTGCGCGACTTGTTGAACGCTTCCAGTTCTTCCGGGCTGATGCTGATGATCTTCGCCAGCCCTTCGAGGGTGGCGTCCATGTCCTTGACCTTGTCCGGGGTCACGTCCAGGCGGAAGGCCGGTACGTTCTCGGCCAGCAGGCGGCCGTTGCGGTCATAGATCATGCCGCGCCCGGGCACCACCGGCCGCGGCTTGATGCGGTTGGCCTCCGAGCGCGTGGCGTAGACGTCGTGGTCCAGCACCTGCAGCTTGAAGTACCAGCCGCCCAGGCCCAGCAGGCAGACCAGCACGCCCAGGAAACCCAGCGCCGCGCGACGGCGGAACTGTTCGGCTTCGGCGTGCGGGTTCTTGACCTGGCGGCGCGGAATCATGGCTCAGCGCCCGCGCTTGCCGAAGCGCACCGCGTCCAGCAGCACGAACACCAGCGGCCACAGGCCCATGCCCAGCAGCGGCGCCCACCAGTACGACCACGGCAGCGTCGGCTCGCCCACCAGGATGTGGACCAGCGCGCTGACGATGCGGTCGTTGAACAGCAGGCCGCCGATGGCCAGCATCTGCTGCGACATCGGGAAGAAGCGGATGCGGGCACGGAAGCGCTGCAGGATGAAGGCCAGCATCACCAGTCGCAGCGCCTGTTCACCGAGCACGCCGCCGTACAGCAGGTCGGCGATCACGCCACTGGCGAAGGCGACGCCCAGGCCGACGCGTTCGGGCGCTTCGATCACCCAGTACGCCAGTACCAGCGCCAGCCAGTACGGGCGCAGCGGCTGCAGCAGCGCCGGCAGCGGCAGCAGGCCCAGCAGCAGCGCCACCACCAGGCTGGCCGGCAGCACCCACGGGTTGTCGCGCAGGCGGCTCATCGCTGCGCCTCCGGCGTGGTCGGTTGCCGGCCAGCGGCCGGCACTACCGTGGACCCGGCTGGGGGAAAGCCCCCCTCTTGTTGAGGGGGGCGCGCCGAAGGCGCAGGGGTAAGGTGGGATGCGGGGGCAACAGTCCTCGTTTGCAACGAGGGCTGTTGCCGGCCAGCGGCCGGCACTACCGGAGCACTGGCCGGAGCCGGCGTCGTTGTGGCTGGCGCAGGCGCGGTGGCACCCGTGGCCGGGCCACCCGGCGCGGTGGCTTCCAGCTGCAGGCGCAGTTCCGGCGGAATCCGGATCGCCGCGCCCGGGCGCAGCAGCAGCACGTCGCGGCCGCGGTCGAGCTGGGCCGCCGGCTTCAGTTCGCCGACCAGGAAGGCATGGGTATCGTCCGGACGCAGGCCGGTGATGGTGCCGACCGGGAAGCCGGCCGGGAAGCGGCCACCCAGACCGGAAGTCACGATCTCATCGCCCACTTCCACACCAGCGCTGAGCGGAATGTCGCGCAGTTCCAGTTTGTCGCCGCGGCCGTAGACGATCAGGCGCACGCCGTTGCGGGCCACGGTGACCGGTACCGCGTGGTCGGGGTCGGTCAGCAGCAGCACGGTGGAGGTGCCGCCGGTGACGCTGATCACCTGGCCCATCAGGCCGCCGGCATCGATCACCGCCTGCCCGACATGCACGCCTTCGCGGCTGCCGGCGTCGAGCACCAGCCGCTGCTTCACCGGGTCCAGGTCGATGTCCAGCACCGGTGCCAGCTGCACATCCAGGCCACTGCGCTCGGCCACGTTCAGCAGTTCGCGCAGCTGGGCGTTGTCCAGCGCGGCGGTCTGCAGGCGGGTCAGGCGCGCGTTGGCAAGCAGCAGCTGGTTGCGCAGTTCACGATTCTCGTTGACCAGCTGGCCATGGCTGGCCGCCGAATCCTTGACCTGGTTGCCGAGCTTGCCCGGCAGGCCCGCCAGCGCCCACACCGGCTGCACCAGGCTGTTGGCCTGCCCGCGCAGCTGCGCGAGCCAGCCGGCCTGGTCGTCAAGCACGATCAGGGTGATGGCCAGTGCGAGATAAGCCAGCAGCCGCAAGGGGCTGGCGGCATCACCGGATCGGGAAGCGACGGGAGGTCCGGCGTAGGGCGGCACGGCAACGATTCAACTGGCAGAAGGCGGAAGGGAAACACGCGGGCGCCCCGCCGGTGCCGGCCCACCCTCATGGCGGGCCGCACCCCGGAGGGGCGCAGCGGGCGCGGGCAGCCGGGACGGCTTACTCCGGCGCAAAGAACTCGTTGCCGTGCATATCGACCAGCTCCAGCGCACGGCCACCGCCGCGGGCCACGCAGGTCAGCGGATCGTCGGCCACCTGCACGTGCAGGCCGGTTTCCTCGGAGATCAGGCGGTCCAGGTCGCGCAGCAGGGCGCCACCACCGGTCAGCACGATGCCGCGCTCGGCGACGTCGGCGCACAGTTCCGGCGGGGTCTGCTCCAGCGCCAGCTTGACCGCACTGACGATGCCCGAGAGGGGCTCGTGCAGGGCTTCAAGCACCTCGTTGGAGCTGATCTTGATCATCTTCGGCACGCCCTCGGCGAGGTTGCGGCCGGAGATTTCCATCTCGATCACTTCCGCCTGCGGGTAGGCGCAGCCCAGCTCGACCTTGATGCGCTCGGCAGTGGCTTCACCGATCAGCATGCCGTGGTTGCGGCGCACGTAGTTGGTGATGGACTCGTCGAAGCGGTCGCCGCCGATGCGGACCGACGCCGAATAGACGATGCCGTTGAGCGAGATCACCGCCACTTCGGTGGTGCCGCCGCCGATGTCGATGACCATCGAGCCACGGGCTTCGGTAACCGGCATGCCGGCGCCGATCGCCGCGGCCATCGGCTCTTCGATCAGGAACACGTCACGGGCACCGGCTTCCTCGGCCGATTCCTTGATCGCGCGGCGCTCGACCTGGGTCGAGCCGGCCGGCACGCAGACCAGCACGCGCGGGCTCGGGCGCAGCACGCGCGACTTGTGCACCTTCTTGATGAAGTGCTTGAGCATCGCCTCGGTATAGGTGAAGTCGGCAATGACGCCATCCTTCATCGGGCGGATGGTGGTGATGTGGCCCGGGGTACGGCCCAGCATCTGCTTGGCCTCGGCGCCTACGGCTGCCACCGAACGGGTGCCGCCAATGGCACGGTCCTGACGCACGGCCACGACCGACGGCTCGTTCAGCACGATCCCCTGCCCGCGCACGTAGATGAGGGTGTTGGCCGTGCCCAGGTCGATGGACAGGTCGTTGGAGAACATGCCACGGAGTTTCTTGAACATCTGAGGAAGGAGTCCTGAGGGGTGTCGTGCCCGCCGCGGGATGGCGAAAAAATGGGCAGAAATCGAGGCCGACAAGCCTAGCAACCCGCCTGCCGCCGAGCAAGGAAAAAACTAGCTGAACCCGCGTCTTCACAGGCTTTCGGCCTGATCCGGTCTCACCCGGTTCTGGCCCTGAGCGGCACCAGCGGGTAACCTTTGCGCCGTCGGGCGCCCAAGGGCGCCGTTTGCTTGCCCGCTGAACCGGGCCGGCCCATCCCAAAATTCACCGCATAGGCTTACATCGATGTCCGCTCTGATCTGTGGTTCTCTTGCCTTCGACACCATCATGGTGTTCCCGGACCAGTTCAAGAATCACATCCTGCCGGACAAGGTGCACATCCTGAACGTGTCCTTCCTGGTGCCGCGCATGCGCCGCGAGTTCGGTGGCTGCGCCGGCAACATCGCCTACAACCTGCACCTGCTGGGCGGCCAGCCGATCCCGATGGGCACCGTGGGTTCGGACTTCGGCCCGTACCGCGAATACTTCGAAGGCCTGGGCATCGACCTGTCGCGCGTGCGCGTGATCGATGAGCTGTTCACCCCGCAGGCGTTCATCACCACCGACCACGACAACAACCAGATCACCGCCTTCCACCCGGGCGCGATGATGCGTTCCTACGAGAACCACGTGCGTGGCGTGCCGGGCGTGACCCTGGGCCTGGTCGGCCCGGACGGCCGCGAGGGCATGATCCAGAACGCGCAGGAATTCCACGAGGACGGCATCCCGTTCATCTTCGACCCGGGCCAGGCCATGCCGCTGTTCAACGGCCCGGAGCTGCGTGCCTTCATCGACCAGGCCGACTACGTGGTGGTCAACGACTACGAGTCGAACCTGCTGCAGGAACGCACCGGCTGGAACGAAAAGGAGATCGTCAGCCGGGTCAAGGCCTACATCACCACGCGCGGCCCGAAGGGCGCGGTCATCCACACCCCGGAAAAGAGCTACGACATCCCGCCGGCGCACGAGCGCCGCGTGGTCGACCCGACCGGCTGTGGCGACGCCTTCCGTGCCGGCCTGATCTACGGCATCCAGAAGGGCTACGACTGGCTGACCATCGGCCGCATGGGCAACCTGATGGGCGCGCTGAAGGTCGAACACCCGGGCACGCAGAACCAGCGCTTCACCTTCGATGAGTTCAACGAGCAGTTCAAGCAGCAATTTGGCTACGCGCTCAGCGCGTAACCAAATTGCCCGCGCATTCCACCTTATCCCCGCGCCTTCGGCGCGCCCCCTTGAACAACAAGGGGGCTTTCCACCCGATGCGCTACCGGGAATGCTGTTGTTAGGTGTCGACCTTGGTCGACACGCTTTACCCTGGTAGGTGTCGACCTTGGTCGACACTGCCGGCCAGCGGCCGGCACTACCCCTTCTGCTGCCAGGCGGCCAGCAGGTCGCGGCAATCGGCGAAATGCCAATCGGTGCAGTCCGGCCATGGGTTTTCCGGCAGGTTGACCAGCACGGTGTGCGTGCCCGCAGCGCGGCCGCACTCCAGGTCGTAGGCGTGGTCACCGACCATCACCGCCTGCCCGGCGGAAACGCCCCAGCGCCGCAGGTGCTGCTGCAGGCCATCCGGTGAAGGCTTGGGCACGGCTTCATCGCGGCCGATGATGTCGGCATCGTCGAACAGTTCCCCGACCCCGATCGCCTCCAGCGTCAGCTTCGCCAGCGCGTGGTCGTTGCGGGTCAGGATGCCCAGCCGACAGCCTGCGGCCGCCAGCGCGCGCAGCAGCTTCACCGCGCCCGGCGCCGGCAGCGCGTCCTCGGCCAGCGCGCGCTCGTGATCCAGCAGCCACGCACGCTTGGCCTGCGCCGGTGCCTCCGGCAGCGCCGCGATATGGTCGAGGATGTCTTCCTCGGCGGCGATCTGCAGCGTGCGGCGGATCGCCGCGAAGTCATGCACGGCTACCGTCAGCGTGCCGTCCATGTCGAACACCCAGTGCCGGATCGCGGACAACGCGTGCACTGCGCTGCCCGTTGCGATCATCACTGCCACCACTGCGGCATGCGGCTGGCGTCGACACCGCCGGTCTCGAACACTGCGGTACGGGTACCGCCGGCCTTGACCGGGAATTCGATGCTGATCGACTTGCCCTTGCGCGCCAGCTTCCACAGCGCCTTCTGGTCGGTGATGAACATCGCAATGGCTTCATCGGTCTTTGGCCGCCAGGCGGCCATCGACACCGGCTTGCCGTCGTCCACGGTCACCTTCACCGTGCACTGCGGGCAGCGGAAATCGCCGGCCTGCAGCACCAGGTAGGCGTGCCGCTTCCATTCCGGGTGATCGCGGAACACCAGCTGCACCGGCTTGGCACCGCTGCCATCCACGTCCACCCGTTCCTTGCTGTAGATCTGGGCAGAGACCTGGTTGCCCTTGTTGCCCACCGGAATCTGGTTGTACTGCCACAGTGCCTGCATGCGGCGCAGGTCGCGCGCGGCATCGCCCTTGGCCTTGACCTCATCGAAGCCGGCGGCGATCCGCTCGGCCGCGGCGGTGTCCTTGTACTGGTCCAGCAGCGAAGCGCCATGCAGGCGTGCGCGTTCCCAGTCCTGCGCGGCCACGGCCATGTCGTACTGCTTGGCGACGTCCTCGGCCTTGGCTTCCTTCTGCGCCTGCGCAGCGGCCGCGGCGGCTTCCTGCGCCTTGCGCTCTTCCTCGGGGTTGCTGCAGGCGGCCAGGGCCAGGGTGCAGGCGGTGAGCAGGATCAGTCGTTTCATGCGGAGGTCCTTGGTGTTTTCGCATTCTTGTAGAGTCGAGG
>NZ_JASJSU010000089.1:0-1871 GCF_030237045.1 Stenotrophomonas maltophilia group sp. Smal17 | reverse complement strand
TCGAGCATGGCTCGACTCTACAAAAAAGCGCCGGGGGGTGCCCGGCGCTTTCTGCTTACTTGGCTTCGGCCTTGGCCAGCATGTCCTGCACCGAGGCGGTGGTGATCGGGTGGTAGCCCGGCTTGGCCTTTTCGAAGGCCTGCTTGGCCAGCTCCAGCCCCTTCGGGGTCTTCACCAGTTCAGCGTAGATCGGCATGATCAGCTTGCGACGGCCGACGCGCTCGATGAATGCAGCGGCCCCTTCGTTGGCCTGCTCGTAACCGCTGCGGATCGCCAGCGGATACCAGCGCATGGCGATCTCGCCATTCGGGGTACCGGTGAAGTGGAACGCCTTGTCCAGCGTGGCCAGCTTGTCCAGCGGCTGGGTGGCGCCCAGGCCGTCGATGAAGCGCACCCATTCCTGCGTGCTCCAGTCGGCGATGACCTGGCTGCTCGGCACGGTGCCGGCGCTGGCGAAGGCGATGCGCGCGGTATCGACGCTGCTGAAGTTGCGCGACTGCGCCTTGGCTGCGAACGCCGGGATGCCCGGCTCGTCCAGCCAGGCCTTCAGTTCAGCCTCGGTCACTGCCGACGGATTCTTCGGCAGCAGGTTCTTCTTCAGGTACTCGACGAACTGGTCGGTGTTCGCGCTCTGGAAGGCGTGGTCATCGAACCAGCCACGCAGGAACGGATCGAACGTCTCGCGGCCGAAGCGCTGTTCCAGGAACTCCAGGAACCACGAACCCTTGACGTAGGCGACCTGGCTGAGGGCTTCGTCGGGGTCGCGCTCGTTCAGCGGCGGCAGTGCCAGCGCCTGGTCGGCCGGGCTCATGTCCTTCACTTCGGCCAGCAGGTCGGTCTGGTCGATCTGCTTCTCCATCTCGGCCATCTCCTTGCCGTACAGGGCTTCGGTGATGCGGCCCTGGACGTAGGTGGTGAAGCCTTCATTGAGCCAGATGTCCTTCCAGCTGGCGTTGGTCACCAGGTTGCCCGACCAGCTGTGCGCCAGTTCGTGGGCCACCAGCGACACCAGCGACTTGTCGCCGACGATCACGGTCGGGGTGGCGAAGGTCAGGCGCGGGTTCTCCATGCCACCGAACGGGAACGACGGCGGCAGCACCAGCATGTCGTAGCGGCCCCAGCGGTATTCGCCGTACAGCTTCTCGGCGGCACCGATCATCTTCTCGGTGTCTTCGAATTCCTTGGCGGCCTTGTTGACCATGGTCGGCTCGGCCCAGACGCCGGAGCGGCCGGAGATCGGCTCGAACACCAGGTCGCCGGCGGCGATGGCCAACAGGTACGACGGAATCGGCTGCGGCATCTTGAAGGTGTAGTCACCGTCACGCGCGGCCTTCGGATCGTTGTCGGCGCTCATCAGCACCATCACGTCCGGGCGCGAGACCACGTGCGCGCTGTAGGTGAAGCGCACGCTCGGGGTGTCCTGCAGCGGCACCCAGGAACGGGCGTGGATGGCCTGCGACTGGCTGAACATGAAGGGCAGCTTCTTGCCCTCGGTCATCGACGGCGCCAGCCACTGCAGGCCCGAAGCGGTCGGTGCGGTGTGGTAGGTCACTTCCACCTTGGCCGGCTGCTCCGGGGCTTCGATGGTCAGCTTGCTGCCGAACACCTTGTCAGCGGCGGCCAGCTCGAACTTCAGCGGGCTGCGCGCGCCATCGGCGGCGACCGCCTCGACCTTGGACACGGTCAGCTCGCGGGTGTCGAGCACCAGCTGCTTGGCGTCCTTCTGCTTCCATTCCAGGGTGTAGGTGGCGGTGCCGCCGATCTGCTTCTGGTCGAAGTCCAGCTTCAGATCCAGCGCGATGTCCTTGATGACGACCTTGTCCGGCTCGGCGTACGAGCTTTCGTCGTGGCTGCGGTTGTCGGCGTTCACG
>NZ_JASJSU010000088.1:0-16734 GCF_030237045.1 Stenotrophomonas maltophilia group sp. Smal17 | reverse complement strand
ACAACGCTGGCCTGCTGCTGCGCGGCACCAAGCGTGACGACGTCGAGCGTGGCCAGGTCCTGGCCAAGCCGGGTTCGATCAAGCCGCACACCAAGTTCGAAGGCGAAGTGTACGTCCTGTCGAAGGATGAAGGCGGCCGCCACACCCCGTTCTTCAACGGCTACCGTCCGCAGTTCTACTTCCGTACCACCGACATCACCGGCGCAGCTGCACTGCCGGAAGGCGTCGAAATGGTGATGCCGGGTGACAACGTCAAGATGGTCGTCACCCTGATCAACCCGGTGGCAATGGACGAAGGCCTGCGCTTCGCCATTCGCGAAGGCGGTCGTACCGTCGGCGCCGGCGTGGTCTCGAAGATCATCGAGTAAGCCTGCAGTACCGGTGGTTGCATAGCGCCGCCGGTTACGCGAATGGCGGGCCGGGAACCTCGGTCCGCCTTCGCCGTCTAAGGGAAGGCAAGTTTTAAACGTACGCCAGTAGCTCAATTGGCAGAGCAGCGGTCTCCAAAACCGCAGGTTGGGGGTTCGAGTCCCTCCTGGCGTGCCATCTGCCCACCTTATCCAGCGGCCTGGGCCGCTAAAGCAGACACAGCCGGATGAATAGCAAGATCGAACACTCCAAGGACAACTCCGCCCACGGTGGAGATATCGTCAAGTATGTCGCCGCATCGCTGCTGGTGCTGGCCGGTCTGTTCGTCTGGTTCTGGTTCTCCGCCGACTCCGGTCGCGCAGCCCAGCTGGGTGCGTGGGCGGGTCAGCTGCGTGCGTTGGCGGTCGTGGTCGGTCTGGTTGGCGGTATCGGCGTGTTCATGCTGACCGGCAAGGGGCGCGACACCCGCGAATTCCTCTCCGAGTCGCGCTTCGAACTGCGCAAGGTGGTCTGGCCGACGCGCCAGGAAGCCATCCGCATGACGTGGGTCGTGATCGTCGTGGTGCTCATCCTCAGCCTGCTGCTGGGTGGCTTCGACTTCCTGATCCAGAAACTGACTCAGTGGTTCCTGAGCCGCTAAGGAGAATTGCATGAAGCGTTGGTACGTCGTTCACGCCTATTCGGGCTTCGAGAAGTCGGTGGCGCAGGCTCTGCGCGATCGCATCGTCCGTGACGGCATGGAAGAGCGCTTCGGCGACGTCCTGGTCCCGACCGAAGAAGTGGTCGAGATGCGCGCTGGCCAGAAGCGCCGTTCCGAGCGCAAGTTCTTCCCGGGTTACGTGCTGGTCCAGATCGAGACCCACGAAGAAGCCGGTATTCCGCGCATCGACAACGAAAGCTGGCACCTGGTCAAGGAGACCCCGCGCGTGATGGGCTTCATCGGCGGTACCGCCGATCGTCCGCTGCCGATCGCCGATTCCGAGGCCGAAGCCATCCTGAATCGCGTTCAGGAAGGTGTCGAGAAGCCGCGTCCGAAGGTGCTGTTCGAGCCGGGCCAGATGGTCCGCGTTACCGATGGCCCGTTCAACGATTTCAATGGCGTCGTCGAAGAGGTCAACTACGAGAAGAGCCGTCTGCGCGTCTCGGTGCTGATCTTCGGTCGTGCCACCCCGGTCGAGCTCGAGTTCGGCCAGGTCGAGAAGGCCGTCTGACCTGATATGTAGAGTCGAGCTTGCTCGACTTTCCGTTCAGTCGAGCAAGCTCGACTCTGCAGATGGAAACCGGGCTTGGCCCGGTTTCTTCCGTTTACGTGCCGCTTCAGGCATGTGAAGAAAAAACCTGATATAGTGCGCGGCTCCCCGCTGGGAAGCCAGCAGGACGAGGCCACCGCAAGGTGGCCTTCGGCATGATTTCAAAACGCGATGCCGGGACGCGTGATTCCCGGTCCGATGGGGAGCCTGTTGTCGAAAGGCGCTAGCACCCGGAGAGCACTCACATGGCAAAGAAAGTTGTCGGTTACATCAAGCTGCAGGTGAAGGCCGGTCAGGCCAACCCCTCGCCGCCGGTCGGTCCTGCGCTGGGTCAGCGTGGTCTGAACATCATGGAATTCTGCAAGGCGTTCAACGCTGCCACGCAGAAGCTCGAGCCGGGTCTGCCGGTTCCGGTGATCATCACGGCCTACTCGGACCGTACGTTCACCTTCATCACCAAGAGCACCCCGGCTACCACCCTGCTGAAGAAGGCCGCTGGCATCTCGTCGGGCTCCAAGCGCCCGAACACCGAGAAGGTCGGCAAGGTCACCCGTAAGCAGCTGGAAGAGATCGCCAAGGCGAAGGAACCGGATCTGACTGCCGCCGACCTGGACGCCGCAGTGCGTACCATCGCTGGCTCTGCCCGTTCCATGGGCCTCGTGGTGGAGGGTTAATAAGATGGCACAGACCAAGCGTGAGAAGGCCATCAAGGCCGCCGTCGTTCCGGGCAAGGCATACGCCTTCGAGGACGCGATCAACATCCTGAAGAGCGCCACCAAGGCCAAGTTCGTCGAGTCGATCGACGTTGCCGTGCGCCTGGGCGTCGATGCGAAGAAGTCCGACCAGCAGGTCCGTGGCTCCACCGTGCTGCCGGCCGGTACCGGCAAGTCGGTCCGCGTCGCCGTGTTCGCTCCGGCCGGTGCCAAGGCTGACGAAGCCCTGGCCGCTGGCGCCGAAGCCGTCGGCATGGATGACCTGGCCGAGAAGATGCAGGCCGGCGATCTGAACTACGACGTCGTCATCGCGACCCCGGACGCCATGCGCGTCGTCGGTAAGCTGGGCACCGTGCTGGGCCCGCGCGGCCTGATGCCGAACCCGAAGGTCGGCACCGTTTCCCCGAACCCGGGTGAAGCCGTGAAGAACGCCAAGTCGGGTCAGGTCCGTTACCGCACCGACAAGGCCGGCATCATCCACTGCACCATCGGCAAGGCCGACTTCGCCGAAGACGCGCTGAAGTCGAACCTGACCGCGCTGCTGCTGGACCTGATCAAGGCCAAGCCGGCTACCTCGAAGGGCACCTACCTGCAGAAGGTTTCGGTCAGCTCGACGATGGGCCCGGGCGTCACCGTCGACCAGTCGTCGCTGACCCTGAAGTAATTGTTTGAAGCGGTCACGGTGCCCTGGGTGCCGTGACCGTGACATTTGAAGGCATCGCTGGCAGTGCATCGCCCGCGGTAGCCGTCAAAGACCGCAGGCGCGGTCGTGGCAATACCGGCGACGGGCACGGAAGCTCGATCTGGCAAGGAGTCGCCGCCGGAGCAGTCATGAGCGCTTAATCGATTCCCCGGAATCACCCTGCGTAGATGGTGCCCTTCTGGAGTTTTTCTGGTTCACGCATGTCTGGGATTTCCCTGATTGCCTCCAGGTCTGGAACGGCCCACCCCCCGGAACATCATCCCGATGTTCCCGGCGTCCAGGACGGATGCCGCACAGGACCGCACACGGCAGGAGCCGTAAGCGGAGTTCAATAGGAGGAGTGCAATGGCTCTCAATCTGTCCCAGAAGCAAGAAGTAGTCGCCGAGCTGGCAGACGTCGCCGCCAAGGCCCACTCCTTGATCGCAGCCGAATACGCTGGCACCACGGTCGCCCAGATGACCGCGATGCGCAAGCAGGCTCGTGAAACCGGTGTTTTCTTGAAGGTTGTCAAGAACACCCTGGCTTCGCGCGCCGTTGAAGGCACCGAGTTCGCAGTCGCCCAGGACCAGATGGTTGGTCCGCTGCTGTACGCGTTCTCGCTCGAGGAGCCCGGCGCTGCCGGTCGCCTGATCAAGGAAGCCGCCAAGGGCAACGACAAGCTGAAGGCTAAGGTCGTCGCCATCGGTGGCGAAGTGTTCCCGGCAAGCCACGTCGACGTGCTGGCCTCGCTGCCGACCCGCGATCAGGCCCTGGCCATGCTGGCCCGCGTCCTGACCGAGCCGGTCACGATGTTTGCCCGCGCCATCAAGGCCGTTGGCGAGAAGCAGGGTGGTGGCGATGTCGCCGCCGACGCTGCCGAGCCGGCCGCCGAGACCGCCTGAGTTTCGACTTACCGTGGTTCCTGACGGAACCTCAACCCAGAAAATCATCCAAAGGTATTAATCATGTCCCTTACCAACGAACAGATCGTCGACGCCATCGCCGAGAAGTCCCTGATGGAAGTGATGGAGCTGGTCAAGGCCATCGAAGAAAAGTTCGGCGTCTCCGCCGCCGCTCCGGTTGCCGTGGCTGCTGCCGCTGGCCCGGCCGCTGCTGTTGAAGAGCAGACCGAGTTCGTCGTCACCCTGAAGTCGGCCGGCGACAAGAAGGTCGAAGTCATCAAGGCCGTCCGCGCCATCACCGGCCTGGGCCTGAAGGAAGCGAAGGACCTGGCCGAAGCCGGCGGCGTCCTGAAGGACAACGCTTCGAAGGACGAAGCCGAGAAGATGAAGAAGGACCTGGAAGCTGCTGGCGCGACTGTCGAAGTCAAGTAAGCACTTCCTTTGCATCGTCATCGATTCACGGCGATGCAGCCAAGGCTGGGGGCGTAAGCCCCCGGCCTTTGGTCGTTTCATGCAATACCGGTTGTAACTGCGGCAAAAAGCCCAACACGGGCTGCGGTCAGACCCCGGCAGGCCAGCGCACGGCGCGGCAGCGGGGAGTGGTAGCAGACGAGTTGGCAGTTGGAAGTAGCGGGAGAAGGCGTGCTGGTGCCGGCAATACCAGCGACTTCCAACTGACAATTTCAAGTTCCCTTCAGGGTCGTGGACGCACGGCCCGCACAACAAGGTGGAAGACCTCATGACGTCCTATTCGTTCACCGAAAAAAAGCGTATCCGCAAGGATTTCGGCAAGCAGCGCTCGATCCTCGAAGTGCCGTTCCTGCTCGCCATCCAGGTGGATTCCTATCGTGAATTCCTGCAGGAAAACGTCGATCCGGCCAAGCGCACGGACCACGGCCTGCACGCTGCGCTGAAGTCGGTCTTCCCGATCGCCAGCTACAGCGGCAATGCCGCCCTGGAATACGTCGGCTACAAGCTGGGCGAACCGGTGTTCGACGAGCGCGAGTGCCGCCAGCGTGGCATGAGCTACGGCGCCCCGCTGCGCGTGACCGTGCGCCTGGTGATCTACGACCGTGAGTCGTCGACCAAGGCCATCAAGTACGTGAAGGAGCAGGAGGTCTATCTGGGCGAAATCCCGCTGATGACCGAGAACGGCACCTTCATCGTCAACGGCACCGAGCGCGTCATCGTCTCGCAGCTGCACCGCTCGCCGGGCGTGTTCTTCGACCACGACCGTGGCAAGACCCACAGCTCGGGCAAGCTGCTGTACAGCGCCCGCATCATTCCTTACCGCGGTTCCTGGCTGGACTTCGAGTTCGACCCGAAGGACGCGCTGTTCACCCGTATCGACCGCCGCCGCAAGTTGCCGGTGTCGATCCTGCTGCGCGCGCTTGGCTACAGCAACGAAGAGATGCTGGCCGAGTTCTTCGAGATCAACACCTTCCACATCAACCCGGATGAAGGCGTCCAGCTGGAGCTGGTGCCCGAGCGCCTGCGTGGCGAAACCCTGGGCTTCGACCTCGCCGACGGCGACAAGGTCATCGTGGAAGCCGGCAAGCGCATCACCGCGCGCCACATCAAGCAGCTGGAAGCCTCGGGCATCGCTGCCCTGGCCGTGCCGGACGACTACATCGTCGGCCGCATCCTGTCGCACGACGTGGTCGATGCCTCGACCGGCGAACTGCTGGCCCAGGCCAACGACGAAATCACCGACGAGCAGCTGCAGAGCTTCCGCAAGGCCGGTGTCGATGCCGTGGGCACCCTGTGGGTGAACGACCTGGATCGTGGCCCGTACCTGTCCAACACCCTGCGCATCGACCCGACCAAGACCCAGCTGGAAGCCCTGGTCGAGATCTACCGCATGATGCGTCCGGGCGAGCCGCCGACCAAGGATGCCGCGCAGAACCTGTTCCACAACCTGTTCTTCACCTTCGAGCGCTACGACCTGTCCGCGGTCGGCCGCATGAAGTTCAACCGTCGCGTGGGCCGCAAGGAAACCACCGGCGAAGCCGTGCTGTACGACCGCAAGTACTACGGCGAGCGCAACGACGAAGAGTCCAAGCGCCTGGTCGCCGCCCACGGCGACAGCTCCGACATCCTGGACGTGATCAAGGTCCTGACCGAGATCCGCAACGGCCGCGGCGTGGTCGATGACATCGACCACCTGGGCAACCGTCGCGTGCGTTCGGTCGGCGAAATGGCCGAGAACGTGTTCCGCGTGGGCCTGGTCCGCGTCGAGCGCGCGGTCAAGGAGCGCCTGTCGATGGCCGAGTCCGAAGGCCTGACCCCGCAGGAGCTGATCAACGCCAAGCCGGTCGCCGCTGCCATCAAGGAGTTCTTCGGCTCCTCGCAGCTGTCGCAGTTCATGGACCAGAACAACCCGCTGTCGGAAGTCACGCACAAGCGTCGCGTCTCGGCCCTGGGCCCGGGCGGCCTGACCCGTGAGCGCGCCGGCTTCGAAGTGCGCGACGTGCACCCGACCCATTACGGCCGCGTCTGCACCATCGAAACGCCGGAAGGCCCGAACATCGGCCTGATCAACTCGCTGGCCGTGTACGCCCGCACCAACCAGTACGGTTTCCTCGAGACCCCGTACCGCAAGGTCGTGGACGGCAAGGTCTACGACGAAGTCGAGTTCCTGTCGGCCATCGAAGAAAACGAGTACGTCATTGCGCAGGCCAACGCGCTGACCAATGCCGACAGCGTGCTGACCGAGCAGTTCGTGCCGTGCCGCTTCCAGGGCGAATCGCTGCTGAAGCCGCCGGCGGAAGTCCACTTCATGGACGTCTCGCCGATGCAGACCGTGTCGATCGCGGCCGCGCTGGTTCCGTTCCTGGAGCACGATGACGCGAACCGTGCACTGATGGGCGCCAACATGCAGCGTCAGGCCGTGCCGACCCTGCGTGCGCAGAAGCCGCTGGTCGGTACCGGCATCGAGCGCGCCGTGGCGCGTGACTCCGGTGTGACCGTGAACGCCCGCCGTGGTGGCGAGATCGTGCAGATCGACGCGGCCCGCATCGTGGTCAAGGTCAACGAGGAAGAGATCGTTGGCGCCACCGACGCAGGCGTGGACATCTACAACCTGGTCAAGTACACCCGTTCGAACCAGAACACCTGCATCAACCAGCGTCCGCTGGTCCAGGTGGGTGACGTCATCGCCCGCGGCGACGTGCTGGCCGACGGCCCGTCCACCGACATCGGCGAACTGGCCCTGGGCCAGAACATGCTGATCGCGTTCATGCCGTGGAACGGCTACAACTTCGAAGACTCCATCCTGCTCTCCGAGCGCGTGGTGGAAGAGGATCGCTACACCACGATCCACATCGAAGAACTGACCTGCGTTGCGCGTGATACCAAGCTGGGGCCGGAGGAAATCTCCGCCGACATCCCGAACGTCTCCGAGCAGGCGC
Organism: Stenotrophomonas maltophilia group sp. Smal17; assembly: GCF_030237045.1. Lineage (NCBI taxonomy): Bacteria > Pseudomonadati > Pseudomonadota > Gammaproteobacteria > Lysobacterales > Lysobacteraceae > Stenotrophomonas > Stenotrophomonas maltophilia group sp. Smal17. The sequence goes on along the minus strand of NZ_JASJSU010000088.1, from coordinate 9,407 downwards.
TGAACCGCCTGGACGAGAGCGGCGTGGTGTACATCGGTGCCGAAGTCCGCGCCGGCGACATCATGGTCGGCAAGGTCACCCCGAAGGGCGAAAGCCAGCTGACCCCGGAAGAGAAGCTGCTGCGCGCGATCTTCGGCGAGAAGGCTTCGGACGTTAAGGACAGCTCGCTGCGCGTTCCGCCGGGCATGGACGGCACCGTCATCGACGTGCAGGTCTTCACCCGCGACGGCATCGAGAAGGACAAGCGCGCCCGCCAGATCGAAGAGTCTGAAATCAAGCGCGTCAAGAAGGACTTCGACGACCAGTTCCGCATCCTGGAAGCCGCCATCTACATGCGTCTGCGTTCGCAGATCGTGGGCAAGGTGGTCAACGGCGGTGCTGGCCTGAAGAAGGGCGACGTCATCAGCGACGCGTTCCTGGACGGCCTGAAGAAGGCTGACTGGTTCGCGCTGCGCATGAAGGACGAGGACGCCTCGGAAGCCATCGAACGCGCGCAGAAGCAGATCCAGGCGCACGAGAAGGAATTCGAGCGTCGCTTCGCCGACAAGCGCGGCAAGATCACTGCCGGTGACGACCTCGCTCCGGGCGTGCTGAAGATGGTCAAGGTGTTCCTGGCCGTGAAGCGCCGCATCCAGCCGGGCGACAAGATGGCAGGCCGCCACGGCAACAAGGGTGTGGTCTCCAACGTGGTGCCGGTCGAGGACATGCCGTACATGGCCTCGGGCGAAACCGTGGACATCGTGCTGAACCCGCTGGGCGTGCCGTCGCGTATGAACATCGGCCAGATCCTGGAAGTGCACCTGGGCTGGGCCGCCAAGGGGCTGGGCCGCAAGATCCAGGCGATGATGGAAGCCCAGGCGGCCGTTGCCGACCTGCGCAAGTTCCTGGACGACATCTACAACCACGACGACACCAACGTGGCCAACCGTGTCGACCTGTCGCAGTTCAGCGACGAGGAACTGCTGCGCCTGGCCCGCAACCTGACCGACGGCGTGCCGATGGCCACCCCGGTCTTCGACGGCGCCACCGAAGCGGAAATCAAGCGCATGCTGGAACTGGCCGACCTGCCGAGCAGTGGCCAGACCCAGCTGTACGACGGCCGCACCGGTGAAGCCTTCGATCGCCACACCACCGTCGGTTACATGCACTACCTGAAGCTGAACCACCTGGTCGACGACAAGATGCACGCCCGTTCGACCGGTCCGTACTCGCTCGTCACCCAGCAGCCGCTGGGCGGCAAGGCGCAGTTCGGCGGCCAGCGCTTCGGTGAAATGGAAGTCTGGGCGCTGGAAGCCTACGGCGCGGCCTACACCCTGCAGGAAATGCTGACGGTGAAGTCCGATGACGTGCAGGGCCGCAACCAGATGTACAAGAACATCGTCGACGGTGAGCACGAGATGGTCGCGGGCATGCCGGAATCCTTCAACGTGCTCGTGAAGGAAATCCGCTCGCTGGCCATCAACATGGAACTGGAAGACAACTGATCCATGCCGGCGCGGCGGTCCGCCGCCGCGCCGCTGGCAGTCAACTGAAAGCCCATCGACACAGCATTCCTCCTTCTGGAGAACACCATGAAAGACCTGCTCAACCTCTTCAACCAGCAGCGCCAGACGCTGGACTTCGACGCGATCAAGATCGCGCTGGCCTCGCCGGACCTGATCCGTTCGTGGTCCTTCGGCGAAGTGAAGAAGCCGGAAACCATCAACTACCGTACCTTCAAGCCGGAACGTGACGGCCTGTTCTGCGCCGCCATCTTCGGCCCGGTCAAGGACTACGAGTGCCTGTGCGGCAAGTACAAGCGCATGAAGCACCGCGGCGTGGTCTGCGAGAAGTGCGGCACCGAAGTGACCCTGGCCAAGGTGCGCCGCGAGCGCATGGGCCACATCGACCTGGCCTCGCCGGTCGCGCACATCTGGTTCCTGAAGTCGCTGCCGTCGCGCATCGGCCTGATGCTGGACATGACCCTGCGCGACATCGAGCGCGTGCTGTACTTCGAAGCGTACGTGGTGACCGAGCCGGGCCTGACCGCCCTGGAGCGCCGCCAGCTGCTGACCGAAGAGCAGTACCTGCAGGCCCGCCAGGAGCACGGTGACGACTTCGACGCCGCGATGGGCGCCGAGGCCGTGTACGAACTGCTGCGCACGATCGACCTGCAGTCGGAAATGACCCGCCTGCGCGAAGAAATCGCCGCCACCGGTTCGGAAACCAAGCTCAAGCGACTGACCAAGCGCATCAAGCTGATCGAAGCCTTCCTGGAATCGGGCAACCGTCCGGAATGGATGGTCATGACCGTGCTGCCGGTGCTGCCGCCGGACCTGCGTCCGCTGGTTCCGCTGGACGGCGGCCGCTTCGCGACCTCCGACCTGAACGACCTGTACCGCCGCGTCATCAACCGTAACAACCGCCTGCGCCGCCTGCTCGAACTGAGCGCGCCGGACATCATCGTGCGCAATGAAAAGCGCATGCTGCAGGAATCGGTCGATGCGCTGCTGGACAACGGCCGTCGCGGCCGTGCCATCACCGGCACCAACAAGCGCCCGCTGAAGTCGCTGGCCGACATGATCAAGGGCAAGCAGGGCCGCTTCCGCCAGAACCTGCTCGGCAAGCGCGTCGACTACTCGGGCCGTTCGGTCATCGTGGTCGGCCCGTACCTGCGCCTGCACCAGTGCGGCCTGCCGAAGAAGATGGCGCTGGAGCTGTTCAAGCCGTTCGTGTTCGCCAAGCTGCAGCGTCGTGGCCTGGCCACCACCATCAAGGCCGCCAAGAAGCTGGTCGAGCGCGAAGAAGCCGAAGTCTGGGACATCCTGGAAGAGGTCATCCGCGAGCATCCGGTGATGCTGAACCGTGCGCCGACCCTGCACCGCCTGGGCATCCAGGCGTTCGAGCCGGTGCTGATCGAAGGCAAGGCCATCCAGCTGCACCCGCTGGTCTGCACCGCGTTCAACGCCGACTTCGACGGTGACCAGATGGCCGTCCACGTGCCGCTCTCGCTGGAAGCCCAGCTGGAAGCGCGTGCGCTGATGATGTCGACCAACAACATCCTGTCGCCGGCCAACGGCGAGCCGATCATCGTGCCGTCGCAGGACGTCGTGCTGGGTCTGTACTACATGACCCGCTCGCTGGAAAACAAGAAGGGCGAGGGCATGGCCTTCGCCAACATCGCCGAAGTCAAGCGTGCCTACGACAACCGCGTGGTGGAACTGCACGCGCGCGTCAAGGTCCGCATCACCGAGGTGGTGACCGACGAAGACGGCGTGAAGCAGAACAAGACCTCGATCGTGGACACCACGATCGGTCGCGCCCTGCTGGCTGAAATCCTGCCGGAAGGCCTGCCGTTCGCGCTTGCCAACACCGAGCTGACCAAGAAGAACATCAGCCGCCTGATCAACTCCAGCTACCGCCAGCTGGGTCTGAAGGACACGGTCGTGTTCGCCGACAAGCTGATGTACACCGGCTTCGCCTACGCGACCCGCGCCGGCGTGTCGATCGGCATCGACGACATGCTGATCCCGGACGAGAAGAAGGGCATCCTCACCGAGGCCGAAGCCGAAGTGCTGGAAATCCAGGAGCAGTACCAGTCGGGCCTGGTCACCGCCGGCGAGCGCTACAACAAGGTGGTCGACATCTGGTCGCGCACCAACGAGCGCATCGCCAAGGCGATGATGGACACCATCGGTACCGAGAAGGTGGTCAATGCCAAGGGCGAGACCATCGACCAGAAGTCGATGAACTCGCTGTACATCATGGCCGACTCCGGTGCGCGTGGTTCGCAGGCGCAGATCCGTCAGCTGGCCGGCATGCGTGGCCTGATGGCCCGCCCGGACGGCTCGATCATCGAGACGCCCATCAAGGCGAACTTCCGCGAAGGCCTGAACGTGCAGGAGTACTTCAACTCCACCCACGGTGCCCGTAAGGGTCTGGCCGATACCGCGCTGAAGACCGCGAACTCGGGTTACCTGACCCGTCGTCTGGTCGACGTCGCGCAGGACGTGGTGATCACCGAGGTGGATTGCGGTACCACCGAAGGCCTGATCATGACCCCGATCGTGGAAGGCGGCGACGTGGTCGAGCCGCTGAAGGATCGCGTGCTGGGTCGCGTGGTGGCCGAGGACGTGTTCCTGCCGGGCAACGACGAAGATCCGATCGTCACCCGCAACACCCTGCTGGACGAAGCCTGGGTCGCCAAGCTGGAAGACGCCGGCGTGCAGAGCATCAAGGTGCGTTCGACGATCTCGTGCGAATCGGCCTTCGGTGTCTGCGGTCGCTGCTACGGCCGCGATCTGGCCCGCGGCCACCTGGTCAACATCGGTGAAGCGGTCGGCGTCATCGCCGCGCAGTCGATCGGTGAGCCGGGTACCCAGCTGACCATGCGTACGTTCCACATCGGTGGTGCGGCGTCGCGAGCTGCTGCGGTCGACAACATCACCGTCAAGACCACCGGCTCGGTCAAGTTCAGCAACCTCAAGTCGGTCGAGCACGCCAACGGCTCGCTGGTGGCAGTGTCGCGCTCGGGCGAAATCTCGGTGCTCGATGCCCACGGCCGTGAGCGTGAGCGCTACAAGCTGCCGTACGGTGCGACCATCACGTCCAAGGACGGTGATGCGATCAAGGCTGGCCAGACCGTGGCCAACTGGGATCCGCATAACCACCCGATCGTGTCGGAAGTGGCCGGCTTCATCCGCTTCATCGACTTCGTCGACGGCATCACCGTCATCGAGAAGACCGACGAGCTGACCGGCCTCGCTTCGCGCGAAATCACCGATCCGAAGCGTCGTGGTACCCAGGCCAAGGACCTGCGCCCGATCGTGCGCATCGTCGACGCCAAGGGCAACGACCTGTCGATCCCGGGCACCGACCTGCCGGCGCAGTACCTGCTGCCGCCGCGTTCGATCGTCAACCTGCAGGATGGCGCCCCGGTGGGCGTGGGCGACGTCGTCGCCAAGATCCCGCAGGAAGCGTCGAAGACCCGCGACATCACCGGTGGTCTGCCGCGCGTGGCCGACCTGTTCGAAGCGCGCAAGCCGAAGGATCCGGCGGTGCTGGCCGAGCGTTCGGGCATCATCAGCTTCGGCAAGGACACCAAGGGCAAGCAGCGCCTGATCATCAAGGACACCGATGGTTCGGAGCACGAAGAGCTGATCCCGAAGTACCGCCAGGTCATCGTGTTCGAAGGCGAGCATGTCACCAAGGGTGAAACCATCGTGGACGGCGAGCCGAGCCCGCAGGACATCCTGCGTCTGCTGGGTGTCGAACCGCTGGCGGCCTACCTGGTGAAGGAAATCCAGGACGTGTACCGCCTGCAGGGCGTGAAGATCAACGACAAGCACATCGAGGTGATCACCCGCCAGATGCTGCGCAAGGTCGAGATCACCGACCAGGGCAGCAGCAAGTTCCTGAACGGCGAGCAGGTGGAGCGCCAGCGCGTTATCGAGGAGAATGCGCGCCTGTCGACCCGCAACGAGCTGCCGGCGCACTTCGATCCGGTCCTGCTGGGTATCACCAAGGCATCGCTGGCGACCGAGTCGTTCATCTCGGCCGCGTCGTTCCAGGAAACCACCCGCGTGCTGACCGAAGCGGCCGTCCGCGGCACCTCGGACAACCTGCGTGGCCTGAAGGAAAACGTCATCGTCGGTCGCCTGATTCCGGCCGGTACCGGCCTGGCGTACCACAGCAACCGCCGCCGCGGCGCTTCCGGTCTCACCGAGTCGGAAATGCAGACCCTGGCCGGTACCCCGGCCGCGGTCGAGGCGCCGGTGGTTGAAGCCGAAGCTGAACAGGCATCGGGCGAAGAATGAGGTATCCGGTCCGGCCACAAGGCCGGACCACCCCATCGGTCCATCGATGGGATTGGGAAAGGGCAGGGGAGATCGTCCGCGGTCGACCCTGTCAACCTGAACGGGGTACATGGAGGCCCCCCAGTAACGTTCCGGGATCAGGAACGGGCTTGACAGGAGGCGTTTGACTGCTTTCCTGGCAGGTTGCTACAATCGTCTGTCTCAGCAGGCCAAAATTTCGGCCTGCTTTAACATTTCCGCATCTCTGGTCGGATTTTCCGGCCACCAATCAGAAGAACCTACTGATGGCGACGATCAACCAGCTGGTCCGCAAGCCGCGGCAAGCGACCACCTACAAGAGTGCCTCGCCGGCGCTCGACAAGTGCCCGCAGCGCCGTGGCGTCTGCACCCGTGTCTACACCACCACTCCGAAGAAGCCGAACTCGGCTCTGCGCAAGGTTGCCAAGGTCCGCCTGACCAACCAGGAAGAAGTGATTTCCTACATCGGTGGTGAAGGCCACAACCTGCAGGAGCACTCCGTGGTCCTGATCCGCGGCGGTCGCGTCAAGGACCTGCCGGGTGTGCGTTACCACACCGTTCGTGGCTCGCTCGACGCCGCCGGCGTTGCCAAGCGTCGCCAGGCCCGTTCCAAGTACGGCGCCAAGCGTCCGAAGGCATAAGGAGAGAGCACTATGTCGCGTAAGGGTAATACTCCGCAGCGTTCCGTCCTGCCCGATCCGAAGCACGGAAGCGAAACCATCGCCCGCTTCATCAACATGGTCATGCAGAGCGGCAAGAAGTCCGTCGCCGAAAAGATCGTGTACGGCGCCATGGACGTGATCACCGAGAAGAACAGCAGCGCCAACGCCATTGAACTGGTGCAGAAGGCTCTGGACAACGTCGCTCCGGCGGTCGAAGTCAAGTCGCGCCGCGTCGGTGGTGCCACCTACCAGGTGCCGGTCGAAGTGCGTTCGTCGCGCAAGATGGCCCTGGCCATGCGCTGGCTGATCGACTCCGCGCGCAAGCGTGGTGAGAACACCATGCCGAAGAAGCTGGCTGCTGAACTGATCGACGCCTCGGAAAACCGTGGCGGCGCCATCAAGAAGCGCGAAGAAACCCACCGTATGGCCGAAGCCAACAAGGCATTCGCCCACTACCGCTGGTGAGTTTGACGGCCTTGTAAAACAGGCAGGGCAGCACCACTTCGGTGCGTGCTGCCTCGCGGTCCCGGAAGGACTGCGCCAATCCGAAGGCCGCCGAAAGGCGGCGTTCGGCCATCCGAAATCCAAGAAATCTGAGAGGCTCCCGTGGCCCGTTCCACTCCCATCGAGCGTTACCGTAACTTCGGCATCATGGCTCACATCGATGCCGGCAAGACCACCACGTCCGAGCGCATCCTGTTCTACACCGGCAAGAGCCACAAGATCGGTGAAGTGCACGACGGCGCCGCCACCATGGACTGGATGGAGCAGGAGCAGGAGCGTGGCATCACGATCCAGTCCGCTGCCACCACCGCGTTCTGGAAGGGCATGGACAAGTCCCTGCCGGAGCACCGCTTCAACATCATCGACACCCCCGGGCACGTCGACTTCACCATCGAAGTGGAGCGCTCGCTGCGCGTGCTCGACGGTGCCGTCTTCGTCCTGTGTGCCGTCGGTGGCGTGCAGCCGCAGTCGGAAACCGTGTGGCGCCAGGCCAACCGCTACAAGGTGCCGCGCATCGCGTTCGTCAACAAGATGGACCGCACCGGTGCCAACTTCTACAAGGTCCGTGACCAGCTGAAGGCCAAGCTCGGCGCCGTCGCCGTGCCGATGCAGCTGCCGATCGGCGCCGAAGACGGCTTCAAGGGCGTCGTCGACCTGCTGAAGATGAAGGCCATCCATTGGGATGAAGCCTCGCAGGGCATGAAGTTCGAGTACGGCGAAATCCCGGCCGACCTGCAGGAAAAGGCTGAAGAAGCCCGTACCTACATGATCGAAACCGCGGCTGAAGCCAGCGAAGAGCTGATGGAAAAGTACCTGGGCGGCGAAGAGCTGGCCGAGGCTGAAATCATCAACGCGCTGCGCACCCGCACCCTGGCCACCGAAATCGTCCCGATGTACTGCGGTTCGGCGTTCAAGAACAAGGGCGTGCAGGCCATGCTGGACGGCGTGATCCAGCTGCTGCCGTCGCCGGTCGATGTGCCGGACGTGACCGGTACCGACGTGGACGACGAAAACGTCGCCATGACCCGCAAGTCCGACGACAAGGCTCCGTTCTCGTCGCTGGCCTTCAAGATCATCACCGATCCGTTCGTCGGCGCGCTGACCTTCTTCCGTGTCTACTCGGGCACCCTGAACGGTGGTGACACCGTCCTGAACTCGGTGAAGGGCAAGAAGGAGCGCATCGGCCGCATCCTGCAGATGCACTCGAACAACCGCGAAGAAATCAAGGAAGTTCTGGCCGGTGACATCGCCGCTGCCGTGGGCCTGAAGGACACCACCACCGGTGACACCCTGTGCTCGATCGACCAGCCGATCATCCTGGAGCGCATGACGTTCCCGGAGCCGGTGATCTCGATGGCCGTCGAACCGAAGACCAAGTCGGACCAGGAAAAGATGGGCCTGGCCCTGGGTCGCCTGGCGCAGGAAGATCCGTCGTTCCGCGTCAAGACCGACGAAGAATCCGGCCAGACGATCATCTCGGGCATGGGCGAGCTGCACCTGGACATCATCGTCGACCGCCTGAAGCGCGAGTTCAACGTTGAAGCCAACGTCGGCGCGCCGCAGGTTGCGTACCGCGAAACCATCACCCTGGCTGACGTCAAGTCGGACTACAAGCACGCCAAGCAGTCCGGTGGTAAGGGTCAGTACGGTCACGTCGTGATCGAGCTGTCGCCGATCACCGCTGAAGATCGTGCCGATGCCAAGATCGCTCCGCTGATCAAGGACGACTTCCTGTTCATCAACGACATCACCGGCGGCGTGATCCCGAAGGAATTCATTCCGTCGGTCGAAAAGGGCCTGCGCGAAACCATCACCAGCGGCCCGCTGGCTGGCTTCCCGGTCGTGGACGTCAAGGTGAAGCTGGTGTTCGGTTCGTACCACGACGTCGACTCCTCGGAAATGGCGTTCAAGCTGGCTTCGTCGATGGCCTTCAAGCAGGGCTTCGCCAAGGCCAAGCCGGTGCTGCTGGAGCCGATCATGAAGGTCGAGATCGTGACCCCGGAGGATTACCAGGGTGACGTGATGGGCGACGTCAGCCGTCGTCGCGGCGTGCTGCAGGGTTCCGACACCACCGGTGACGGCTCCGCTTCGATCATCAACGCGATGATTCCGCTGGGTGAAATGTTCGGCTACGCCACTGCGCTGCGTTCGCAGACCCAGGGCCGCGCCACCTTCACCATGGAATTCGACCACTACGAGCCGGCGCCGAACAACATCGCCGAAGCCGTCATGAAGAAGGGCTGAGCCTCGCTCAGCCTCTCCTGAAAACCACTTACAAAATCAAGGTATAGAACAATGGCAAAGGGTAAGTTCGAGCGCACCAAGCCGCACGTCAACGTCGGCACCATCGGTCACGTCGACCACGGCAAGACCACGCTGACCGCCGCACTGACCAAGATCGGTGCCGAGCGCTTCGGTGGCGAGTTCA
>NZ_JASJSU010000087.1:0-16822 GCF_030237045.1 Stenotrophomonas maltophilia group sp. Smal17 | reverse complement strand
TGAGGTTGCCGGCCAGCGGCCGGCACTACCGCACTGAAGGCCGGTCACACTTCGCGCGCGGCTCCGTCATGGGACACAATCCCAGCAGGAGAGCCGCCGCCGTGACGACCTTCGCCGCATCGATCGACCAGACCCTGGAACGCGAACTGCCGGCCGCCGCTGGCGGCTGCCAGCATGCCTATGGCCGCATCGTGCTGGCCTGCCAGAACACGGTCACCGCCATCGCGCTGGCCATCACCCGCGACCGCCAGGCCAGCGAGGACATCGCCCAGGAAGCCTTCGTGAAGGGCTGGCAGCAGCTGCACCAGCTGCGCAGTTCAACCAGCTTCCTGCCCTGGCTGCGGCAGATCACCCGCAACCTGGCCCGCGACTGGCTGCGTGCGCAGCGTGGCCGGCCGCTGACCGGAGAGGCGGCCGAAGTGGCGCTGGGCATGGCCGCCGACCCGGCGCCAGGTGCGGCCGACCGGCTGCAGCGGGTGGAAGAAGAGATCGCCGCCGAAGACATCATTTCCGCGTTGCCGGCCGACAGCCGCGAAGTCCTGCTGCTGTACTACCGCGAAGGCCAGCGTTCGCAACAGGTAGCCGACCTGCTCGGGCTCAGCGACGCCGCCGTGCGCAAGCGGCTGTCGCGTGCCCGCGCCCAGGTGCGTGACGGCCTGCTGCAACGCTTCGGCGAATTCGCCCGCAGCAGTGCCCCGAGTGCGGCGTTCGCCACGGCCGTGGTGTCGATGGTGCTGGTGGCCGCGCCCGGCACCGCCAGCGCGGCGATCCTGCTCGGCACCGGCGTCGGCATCGGTGGCAGCAAACTCGGGCTCGGCGGCGCCAGTGCGGCGGGCGGCACCGCGATGGGCTCGTTGACCGCCACGCTGGGCCAGCTGCACGTGCTGCCGGCGGAAAGCTGGGGCGCGGTCATCGGCGGCGTGATTGGCGGAGCGATCGGCAGCTATCTGGGCGGACGCTTCCTGATGTCGTACACCGAGACCGATGCCGAGCGCGCCGGCGTGCGTCGCTTCCTCTACCTCAACATCACCACCGGCATGTTCTGGTGCCTGGCGATCCTGCTGGCGGTGATGCTGCAGGTACCGGTCTGGGCACAGCTGGCGGTGCTGGCGGTCGGTCTGGGGGTGGTCAACTACCAGTGCCTGGTACCGCTGCAGCGGGTGATGGCGCCGATGATCGTGCGCGACTCGGCACGGCGCGGGCGCACGGGCATCAACTGGAAATACGAGTCGATGTACGGCCGCACCGGCATCATCGCCATGAACCTGATGGTGATCGCGCTGGTGCTGTACTCGCTGGTGCGCAGCGGCCGCCTGTAACGGACAACGCCGGCAGTGCGCCGGCGTTGTCGTCGTTCATTGCGCTGGCTCTCAGCGCTGCGGCTTCGGCATGGCGCCGTCACGTGGGCCGCCCTGACGCGGACCACCGTGCATCGGGCGCTTGGCCGCATCGAACTCGGCCTTGCTCAGCTGGCCATCATTGTTGGTGTCGGCCGCGGCGAACCAGGCATCACGCATCTGCTTCACGCGCAGTTCGCGGTCGGCCTTGTCCAGGTAGCCGTCCTTGTTGAGGTCGAGCTGGTCGAAGCGCGCGGCCAGGCGCGGATCGGCCTTGGCTTCCTCGCGGCTGATGCGGCCGTCCTTGTTGACGTCCAGCTTGGCCCAGCGCTCGCCGCCGTGGCCACGGCGACCGTGCTTCCAGCGCGGCAGTTCATCGCGCGAGAGCTTGCCGTCCTTGTTCTTGTCCAGTTCGTCGAACTTCGCCGCCAGACGCGGGTTGGCAGCGGCTTCGCTGCGGTCGATGACGCCGTCGCCATTGGTGTCCAGCTTGGCCGGGCGCTGCGCCGGCGTGGTCGGGGTGTCGGCCGCCAGCGCGATACCGGAAGCGGAGGTGCCGAGCAGCAGGGCCAGCAGCAGGGGGGTACGGATCATGAGGTCACTCCTGGGGATGGGAACAGCGTCGGGGTGATCACTTCACCCTCGGGGGACAACAACGCCCGGGCGCGACATCGGTTGACGCCGCTGCCGGTTCCATTCATCCGGCGGACAGTCGCCGCCACTGCGACGGGCTGGGGCTATGCTGTGCCCATGGCGATGCATGGCGACAGAGACGACGAACTGCGACTTTTCCAGACCGGCGAGCACCCCTGCGGGTACTGGTCGGACCGGGTGGCGCGCGACCTGGTGCTGGACCCGCACGACCGCCGCCTCGGCGGCCTGTATCCGCTGGCGCTGAGCTGGGGCTTCCGCCGCAGCGGTGACCTGGTCTACCGGCCGCATTGCGCGCACTGCCAGGCCTGCGTGGCAGTGCGCATCCCGGTGGCGCGCTTCGCCCCGGACCGCAGCCAGCGCCGTTGCGCGGCCCGCAATGAAGACCTTGAGGTGCGAATCACCGCCGCCACCGCGCGCGACGACCTGTTCGCGCTGTATCACCGCTACCTGGTGCACCGCCACGCCAACGGCGGCATGGACGACCACGGCCCGCACGAGTTCGAGCAGTTCCTGATCGGCAGCTGGTCGCACACCCGCTTCATGGAGATGCGCCTGCCCGGCCACGACGGCCAGCCCAGCCAGCTGCTGGGGGTGGCGGTGACCGACGTCACCGAGCACGGCCTGTCGGCGGTCTACACCTTCTTCGACCCGGAGCACGCCGCGCGCGGGCTGGGTACCTTCGCGATCCTGCAGCAGATCGAATGGGCCCGCCGCGAGGGCCTGCCGCACGTCTACCTGGGCTACTGGATCCGCGGCCACCAGAAGATGGACTACAAGCGCCGCTTCCATCCGCTGGAGGCCTACGACGGCCGCCGCTGGCACGATTTCGACCATGATCTGGACGGGCGCTGACAAACCGCTGACACCGGGCCGGGTGCACAATACGGCCCATGAACGCCAAACCCCTGATCCTCGCCCTGGCCCTGCTCTGCGGCGCCACTGCCCCTGCCTTCGCCACGTCCCCTGCGATGACCGAAAAGCCGTCCGCTGCGCTGCGCCTGGCCACCTACAACACCTCGCTGTACTCCGATGACGCCGGTGGCCTGATCAAGGAACTGGAAGGCGACAGCGAGCACGCACGCAAGATCGCCGCGGTGCTGCAGCAGGTGCGCCCGGATCTGGTGCTGCTGAACGAGTTCGACTTCGACGACGCCCACCGCGCCGCCGACCTGTTCCAGAAGCGCTACCTGGAAGTGGCCCAGCCCGGCGGCGGCAAGCCGCTGCACTTCGCCTACCGCTACCTGGCGCCGGTCAACACCGGCGTGCCCAGCGGCCTGGACCTGGACAACAACGGCGTGGTCGGCGGCGAAGGCCGCAGCCGCGGCAACGATGCCTGGGGCTACGGCCTGCACCCGGGCCAGTACGGCATGCTGGTGCTGTCGCGCTACCCGATCGATGAAGCCAAGGTGCGCAGCTTCCAGCTGCTGAAGTGGAGCACGATGCCGGGCGCGATCCGTCCGCTTGATCCGCGCACCGGCAAGAGCTTCTACAACGACCACGTGTGGTCGCAGCTGCGGCTGTCCTCCAAGTCGCATTGGGACGTGCCGGTGAAGACCCCGGCCGGCGTGGTGCACGCACTGGTCTCGCACCCGACGCCGCCGGTGTTCGACGGCCCGGAGAAGCGCAACGCCGCGCGCAACCACGACGAGCTGCGCCTGTGGCAGGAATACCTGTCCAAGGGTGACAAGCCGTGGCTGTGCGACGACAAGGGCCAGTGCGGCGGCCTGGCCCAGGACGCACGCTTCGTGATCCTCGGCGACCTCAACAACGACCCGGTCGATGGTGATGGCCGCCATGAAGCGATCGTCGAACTGATCGAGAACGCCCGCGTGCTGCGCTACCCCACCCCGCGCAGCGTCGGTGGCGAGCAGACCAGCCTGGCCTATGCGGCCAAGGGCATCGCGCGCAAGGGCGCGCCGTTCCATGCCACCGGCGATTTCGGCCCGAAGTCCGGCACCATGCGCCTGGACTACGTGCTGCCCTCGACCGGTTTCGAGTACATCGGCAGCGGCATCTTCTGGCCGGCCAATGAAAGCCCCGAAGCGAAGATCGCCGACGGCAGCGACCACCACCTGGTGTGGGTGGACGTGAAGCCGTAAGGCGATATTGATGCGGTACCGACCAACGGTCGGTACCCACCGGAATCCGGTAGGCGACGACCGTTGGTCGTCGCTTCTTCTTTACGGGCGCAGTTCGACGCCGATGGCGTCGGCGGCGTCGCGTGCGATCGAACGCGCTTCGTCGATGGTTTCCGCGCGTGCCAGGGTCACGCCGACGCGGCGGTGGCCGTGCACGCTGGGCTTGCCGAACAGGCGCACGGCGGTATCCGGCACCTGCAGCGCAGCAGCGACGTTGTTGAAGTACGGCACGCCTTCGCCATGCGCCAGCAGCGCGCACGAGGCCGACGGGCCGCTCTGGCGGATCACCGGAATCGGCAGGCCGAGGATCGCGCGCGCATGCAGCGCGAACTCGCTCAGCTCCTGCGAGACCAGCGTCACCAGGCCGGTGTCGTGCGGACGCGGCGACACTTCGCTGAACCACACCTCGTCGCCCTTCACGAACAGCTCGACGCCGAACAGGCCCCAACCGCCGAGGTCGTCGGTGATCGCACGCGAGATTTCTTCCGCACGTGCCAGCGCCGCGCTCGACATCGGCTGCGGCTGCCAGCTCTCACGGTAATCGCCGTCCTTCTGCAGGTGGCCGATCGGCGCGCAGAACGAGGTGCCACCGGCGTGGCGCACGGTCAGCAGGGTGATCTCGTAATCGAAGTCGATGAAACCTTCGACGATGCAGCGGCCGGCACCGGCACGGCCACCGGTCTGTGCGTAGTCCCAGGCCGGGGCGATGTCCGCCTCGCTGCGCAGCGTGCTCTGGCCCTTGCCCGAGGAGGACATCACCGGCTTGACCACGCACGGCAGGCCGATCGCGGCCACCGCGGCACGGTACTCGGCCTCGGTATCGACGAAGCGGTACGGCGAGGTCGGCAGCCCGAGGGTCTCGGCGGCCAGGCGGCGGATGCCTTCACGGTCCATGGTCAGGCGTGCGGCGCGCGCGGTCGGGATCACCCGCAGGCCCTGCTCCTGTTCCAGCTGGACCAGGGTCTCGGTGTGGATGGCTTCGATCTCCGGCACCACCAGGTGCGGCTGTTCCTGGGCGATCAGCGCGCGCAGGGCCATCGCGTCCAGCATGTCGATCACGTGCGAGCGATGCGCGACCTGCATTGCCGGCGCATCGGCATAGCGATCGGCGGCGATCACTTCCACGCCCAGCCGCTGCAGCTCGATGGCCACCTCCTTGCCGAGTTCACCCGAGCCCAGCAGCAGCACGCGGGTGGCGGAGGGGGACAACGGAGTTCCAAGCTTGGCCATGGCGGTTCCAGCAGCGATGTGAAGGCGGGTGGGCATTCTAGCTGGCCGGGCACCCCGGCCACGGCATCCGACGAACGGCAACCCTCATCTGATATCACTTTGATATCTTAATTCCGAACCCTCAAGGACGTACTGCCATGAAAGAGAAGTCGCTGTCCTCGCTCAACGGCCTCGGCACGCTGGCCGGCGCCCTGCTCGTCGCCCTCGCCGGTGCCGCCGTGTTCGTGCTCGGGGTTGCCGCCAAGGCCAGCACCGGCTCGCCCAACCTGCTGCTGATGCTGCTGGGCGTCCTGCTGGTCGCGGCGGGCATGTTCGTCCTGGCCGGCCTGTACACCATCCAGCCCAACCAGGCCGCGGTGCTCAGCCTGTTCGGCAAGTACGTCGGCACCGTGAAGGACAACGGCCTGCGCTGGAACAATCCCTTCTTCAGCAAGCGCCGGGTCAGCCAGCGCGTGCGCAACTTCGAAAGCGGCAAACTGAAGGTCAACGAGCTGGACGGCAGCCCGATCGAGATCGCCGCGGTGATCGTCTGGCAGGTGGTCGATGCCTCCGAGGCGGTCTACAACGTGGATGACTACGAGAGCTTCGTGCACATCCAGTCCGAATCGGCGCTGCGCGCGATGGCCACCAGCTATCCCTATGACCAGCACGAGGAAGGCCAGCTGGCCCTGCGCAGCCATGCCAGCGAGATCTCCCAGCACCTGAAGAACGAGCTGGCCGAGCGCCTGGCCGATGCCGGCGTGCAGGTGATCGACGCGCGCATCAGCCACCTCGCCTACGCCGCCGAAATCGCCCAGGCGATGCTGCAGCGGCAGCAGGCCAATGCGGTGATCGCCGCGCGCACGCGCATCGTTGCCGGCGCGGTCGGCATGGTCGAGATGGCCCTGGCCGAACTGCAGAAGAACGGCGTGGTGCAGCTGGATGAGGAACGCAAGGCGCACATGGTCAGCAACCTGCTGACCGTGCTGTGCTCGGACCGCGGCACCCAGCCGATCGTCAATGCCGGTTCGCTGTACTGAACCACCCTCGCAACGGGGCGCCCCACCGCCCCGCCAGGAGTTTTCATGAGTGAGAAGAAAGCCTATCCGCTGCGCATCAATGCCGAGGTCCTGGCCGCGGCACAGCGCTGGGCTGACGATGAGCTGCGCAGCCTCAACGCGCAGATCGAATACGTGCTGCGCGACGCCCTGCGCAAGGCAGGACGCCTGCCGAAACCCAAGCCATCGCCGGAGGACAAGGAATGAGCAAGCGCTGGAGCTACCAGACCATCGAGGTCAAGACGTCCATGATGGGCCTGCACAAGGCCGAGGACATCCAGGCCGAACTCAGCCGCCAGGGCCAACTGGGCTGGGAGCTGGTCAACATCATCATCCCGGCGCCGATGCGCCCGGCGATGCTGGTCTTCAAGAAGGAGCAATGACCATGCGCCTGCGCCCCACCCTGTTCGCCATCGCACTGGCCGCCTTCAGCGGCGGCGCCCTGGCCACCGAGCCGCAGCAGGTTGCCACGCAACTGCTGGACCACCTGCAGGCCGGGCGCATCGCCGAAGCCGAAGCGATGTTCACCCCGCAGATGGCCAGCGCCGTACCGGCCGAGAAGCTGCAGGGGCTGTGGCAATCGCTGGGCGAGCTGCAACAGCGCGGCGGCGCCCACAGCAGCGAACTGCAAGGCGTGCATCTGGTGGAAGTGCCGCTGCAGTTCGCCAGCGGCGCGGTCGTCGCGCAGGTGGCGGTGGATGCGCAGGACAAGATCGCCGGGCTGATGCTGCGCCCCGCTCCGCCAGCCAAGGCAGCGCCACCACCGGCCGATGCGGTCTACAGCGAAGCTGATTTCAGCGTGCCGCAGGTGCGCGGTGCGCTGCCGGGCACGCTGGCTCTGCCCAAGGGGAAGGGCCCGTTCCCGGCGGTGCTGCTGGTGCACGGCTCGGGGCCGCAGGACCGCGACGAGACTCTCGGTGGCAGCCGCCCGTTCCTGGACATTGCCCGCGGCCTGGCCGCACAGGGCATCGCCGTGCTGCGCTATGACAAGCGCACCCTCGCCCGTCCGCAGGATTTCCAGGGCCGCACCTTCACCGTCGATGATGAAACCACCGACGACGCCGTGGCCGCGCTGACCGCGCTGGCATCGGACCCGCGCATCGACAGGCAGCGCATCTTCGTACTCGGCCACAGCCAGGGCGGCATGCTGGCCCCGCGCATTGCCAGCCGCTGGCCGCAGGCGCGCGGCGCGATCCTGTGGGCTGCCCCGGCACGCACCCTGCTGGAACTGCTGCCCGAACAGAACCGCTATCTGCTCAGCCTGGACGGCGGCATCAGCGAACCCGAACAGGCTTTCCTGGACACGCTCGACGCGCAGATCGCCGCCGCCCGCGGCAGTGCGCCGGTTGCCGCCAGCGAACTGCCGCTGGGCGTGCCGCAGTCGTTCTGGCAGAGCATCGAGGCAGTCAACGCACGCGCCGACGCGAAGGCCCTGCACAAGCCACTGCTGATGCTGCACGGCGGCCGCGATTTCCAGGTGCCCGATGCGGATTGGCAGCTGTGGAAGCAGGCGCTGGACGGTCACAAGGATGTCCAATGGCACGCCTACCCGGCCCTGAACCATATCGGCGTGGCCGGCAGCGGCCCCAGCTCACTGAAAGAGTACGCCCAGCCGGGTCATGTCGATGCCGGGCTGATCGCCGATGTGGCGCGCTGGGTGGAGGCGCAGCGATGAGCGCCAGCGATCCGAAGCAGTACGAGGTGGCCGACAGCTCGCCGTTGCGCGTGCTGTGGATCGTGCTGCCGCTGCTGGCCGCCTTCGTGGCCTGCGTGTATGCGCAGCTGTACAAGGCACCGGCCACCGCGCCCTGGATCGAAGTGACGCTCTCGCCGCCCTGGTTCCGCATGGGCGGCAGTGCCGCCTGGAGCCTGCTGGTGATCGCCGCGCTTGGCATCGGGCTGGGCGCGGCCTTCTTCCGCCGCCGCGTGGAACTGGCCGGCGACGTGCTGGATGTGCGCTCGACCCTGTATCGCCGGCGTGTTCCAGTGGCAACGCTGCGACTGGACCAGGCGGAGGTGGTCGATCTCGGCCGTGACCGCCGCTACGGCATCCGTTTCAAGACCAACGGCTATGCAATGCCGGGCTTCTATTCGGGCCACTTCCGCCTGCAGGGCGGCGGCAAGGGATTCGCCCTGGTCACCGATCGCGCGCGCGTGCTTGCCCTGCCGGTCAGCGATGGCAGCACGCTGCTGCTCAGCGTGGATCGGCCGCAGGTGCTGCTCGATGCCCTGCGCAAGGTGGCCGCATCGGCGCCGCGGCAGTAAGCTGCGGCGATGCAACGACGCCCGCCCCTGCTGATCAATACCGCGACCATCGAGTTGTGGCCCGCCGGCCTGCTGCGCGCGCGCAGCAACCTGGACGCGCGCCTGTTGGCGCAGGCGCGCTGGGTGCTGCGGCGCAAGCGTGATGGCCGCTATCTGGCGGCCGTACTGCCGCGCGGCGTGCATTCGATGGTGCCACGACTGCCGCGCGAACCCGGGGTCGAGGAAGCGCTGGCACTGCTGGACGCAGTGGCAGCTCGGCCATTCGGGGCAGCGCTGGAAGATCAATGGCTTCCGCTGGCCGGGCTGCAGCAGCGCCTGCAGCAGCTGGGCCTGGACGCCCAGCGCTACGCAGACGACAGCGGCCTGCCGCTGGAGGCCGAACCCTGCCTGCTGCATTTCGCCGGTCGTGACCGCTTCGCCCGCCCGCTGTGGCTGCGCCGCGGCGCTGCGCAGGGCTGGCGCCGGATGCGCCTGCACGCTGCACGGGATGGCGTGGCACTGGACGCGATCTCTGGTTTTCGCAGCCATGCCTACCAGCTGGGCATCTTCGAACGGAAGCTGGCACGCGGGCTGGGCGTGGCCGAGATCCTGAAGGTCAATGCCGCGCCGGGCTTCAGCGAACACCACAGCGGCCATGCGCTGGACATCGGTACGCCGGGCGATGCGCCGGCAGAGGAATCCTTCGACGCCACCGATGCGTTTGCCTGGCTGCAGCGCCATGCCGGCGCGCACGGCTTCCAGCTGAGCTACCCGCGTGACAACCCGCACGGCATCGTCTACGAACCCTGGCACTGGTGCTGGAGACCGGCCAACGGCTGAGCCCCTCGTGGCGGCCGCAAGGCGAAATTCATGGCGCTGTCCGGGCGGGTAGGCTGCGCAGGGGACGCCGTAAATCCGTCCCTGGAGGCTTAGCCGCGCCATCCATGGCGCGGATACCCCTGTCCAGCCCACCCGCCCCGCCTCTGACAGTTTCCGTGTGCATCCGCCACGGAATGGAACAAGAGAGCAAAGGCAAAAGCCGGTCGCTTCGCTCGAAGCTTCTGCAACGGATCAGCGCGCGGCTGTTGGGTCCGCCTTCAAGCGAGCCGAGCACCGCAGGTCCGTCGAGGGCGAAGAGGTGCGTGCGATTCTGTAGAGCCGAGCCATGCTCGGCTGCTCTCCGCACCGTCCCTCGACGGGCCGAGGAGCGCAGGGCACCGGTGCGCAGCACCGGCTCGCGGCCGGCGGCGCGTTTCTTTTGGTTACTTTTCTTTTCGCGCGAAAGGAAAAGTAACGCCCATGAACCATCACGATCGCATCAGCATGGATCGAATCGACAGCCCGGCTGCCGTCACCGCCTCAACGCATTGATCGCCAGCAACACCCATCCGGCCATCATGCTGGTGCCGCCGATCGGCGCCATCCGCGTCGGCCACTGCCACAACGCCCCGCCCACCAGGCTGCCGGAAAACAGCAGCACGCCCAGCAGCAGTACGTACAACGCCAGGTGCGCGATCGCCCCCTGCGCACGCGGGCCCAGCGCCACCAGCACCGCACCGTGCGCGAATGCGTACAGCGCTGCCATGTTCAGATGCTGCTGCGCCAACGGATCGGCCACCCCATGCGAGGCATAGGCGGACAGGCCGATCGAGGCGGCGGCCAGCAATGCCCCCAGGCAGGCCAGCAGGGAAGGCTTACGGGCACGGCGTTCGAGATTGAACATGAGGGCTCCTTGCGCAACGCCCTTGCCGGGCGCCAGATGAAAAAAAACGCGCCGCAAGAAGCGGCGCGTTTTCGTGTCCAACACTACATGGGTCAGCCGAGGCTTACTTGACGGCCCAGTAGATGTCGTAGGTACCGTCCTGGGTGAACGACTTGTCGATGCCGTCCTTCCAGGTCTCGTACGGACGGTCGATGACTTCGTTGCCCGAGGTCACGGCCCAGGCACGCAGGCCGTTGCGGGCCACGTCCAGACCTGCCATGTGGCCAGCGTAGGCCGCATGCGCCGAACGGTGCGGAGCAACGTGCACGTACTTGACCGGAGCGCCGCCGTCGATCTTGACGGTCAGCTCTTCAGCGGTGGCACCTTCAGCACCCTTCTTCTTCACCGGCTGGGCGATGTCGAAGGCGTACTTCTCAGCACCGAAGTCGGTGGTGATGATCCGGAACGGGCCAGCGGCTTCAAGGCCATTGGCCTCCATCACGCGCTTGATCCACTCCTGGTTGTCCTTGATGGACTTGGTGATCGTGTCCTGACCGCGGTCCACGTTACCGGCGTTGACGACCAGCAGGTCTTCAGCCGGCACATCGACGATGGCCAGATCGGTCAGCGGCGCTTCCGGGGTGCGGTAGTCGACGTTCGGGACGGTGGCGAGCATGTTGGCCATGCGCGACAGGCCCATCTTGATGTCGTCGCCGATCTGGCGGCTGACATACAGGCCGGCATAACGACCGAACAGGTCGAAGCCGTACTTCACCGAGTAGTCCTGGGTGATCTTGACGTTGCGGCCACCCTTGCCGGTCGGCTCCAGGGTGAAGGTGGTGACCTTGTCGTGACCCTTGGTCGGGTCTTCGATGGCGATCGCAACGCGCTTGTTCTCTTCGGCTTCGGTGATCTTCCAGGAGCCGGTGCCCAGGTCCTTGGAGGTGAAGTCGAGAGTGGCACCGACGCCGGAGGCCGGGCCGGACAGCTTCAGTTCAACGGCGGGATCGCGCAGTACCAGCGGGTTCCAGTCCTTGAAGCGGCGCAGGCTGCTGACCGTGTCGTACACGATCGTCATCTTGCGGTTGGTCTCGATGCTTTCGGTGATGTGACGCTCGCCCGGCAGACATACGCCAATGATGACGAACAGGCCAGCCACGATCCCCAAGGCGATCAGGAACTCGATAATACGGGTCATTCAGAGAGTCTCCGGGGCCGATCCCACGGCCGGGTTGATTGAAGCGAAGCGCCAATCCTAGCAGGCTTCGCGGGCATTGTTTATCGGGATTGGCGCACCGGTTTCCCTGCCGGCTGCGTATTTGTATGGACAAAGAATTCGAAGGGTAACGCATACCGCCACCCGCCAGTAGGGGGCGCGCTTGGCCGGAACCCCCGGCCGTCGCCCAAGTTGTTGTACCGGAACGATTTTCCCTAGACCAGCTGGAGTTCGAACGCCTTCAGTACGGCGCGCGTACGGTCGCGCACACCCAGCTTGGAGAGGATGTTGGACACGTGGTTCTTGATCGTGCCTTCGGCCACGCCCAGCGAGTTGGCGATCTCCTTGTTGGAGAATCCGCTGGCCATCAGCCGCAGGATCTCGGTCTCGCGGTCGGTCAGCGGGTCGGGCCGGTCCAGGCTGACGAACTCGTTGCGCATGTGTTCCAGGCCGGACAGCAGCCGCTGGGTCACCGCCGGCTGCACCAGCGAACCGCCGTCGGCCACGGTGCGGATGGCCCCGACCAGCTGCGCCAGGGTCACGTCCTTGAGCAGGTAGCCCTTGGCACCGGCCTTGAGCCCGGCCAGCACCAGCTGGTCGTCATCGAAGGTGGTGAGGATGATGGTCGGCGGCAGCTGCTCCTGCCGTGACAGCACCTGCAGCGCTTCCAGCCCGGACATCACCGGCATGCGCATGTCCATCAGGACCACATCGGGACGCACCTGCGGGATCAGCTCGACTGCCTGCCGTCCATCGCCGGCCTCGGCCACCACCTCGATGCCATCGTCGAGCGCCAGCAGGGAGCGGATTCCCTGCCGCACCAGGGTTTGGTCATCGACCAGGCAGACGCGAATCATCAACGTACTCCTTCAGGAACCTTGGTAAGGGCGGCCACCAGCACCGTTGCCGGCACCGTCGCCCGCAGGCGGAAGCCTTCGCCGGGACGGGTCTCGACCTGCAGCTGGCCACCACATTGTTGCAGGCGCTCGCGCATGCCGCGCAAGCCATTGCCCACATTGACCATTTCCGCGCCGACGCCGTCGTCGCGTGCCTCCACCACCACCCGGTCCGGCGCTTCACGGTACACCTTGATCCACAGGTGGCGGGCACCGGCGTGGCGCACGGCATTGGTGATGATCTCCTGGGTGCAGCGCAGCAGCACGTGGGCCCGCTGCGGGTCCTCCACGTTCAGGGGATCCTCGATCTCCAGCTGGATGTCCAGCGAGGGCACGTTCTCGGTCAACGGGCGCAGCGCCGCAGCCAGGTCGATGGCACCGGTCTCGCGCAGCTGGCTGACCACCTCGCGCACGTTGCCCAGCAGCAGCTTGGCCAATGCGTGGGAACGCTTCACATGCTCCAGCGCCTGGCCGTCGGCCAGGTGGCCGGCCACTTCCAGGTTCAGGGTCAGCGCGGTCAGCTGGTGGCCCAGCAGGTCATGCAGCTCGCGCGAGATGCGCGTGCGCTCATTGACCCGGGCGCTCTCGGCCAGCAGGGCGCGGGTGGCGCGCAGTTCCGAGTTGAGCCGGCGCTGTTCGTCGCGGGCCTCGGCCTGGCGACGGGCCACCAGCGCGATCACGAACACGAAGCTGGAGAAGCCCATGTAGCCCACCGCCTGCAGCACGGCGATGAACGGCGGGAAGCCCAGCGGCTGGATATAGACCGGCAACACCGCCAGGTTGCTGGCCACCAGCCAGACCACGCCGATGCGCGGCCCCAGCAGCCATGGCAGCAGGCCGGCCACCACCATCAGCAGGATGCTTCCCAGCGCGGTACCGGAAAAATAGCTCACGCCGATCGCGCAGGCGGTCAGCAGGATCAGCGCCGCGTGGTCGAAGAAACCCGGACGGCCCTCGCCCAACGAGCGGGTCAGCGCCCAGTACACGATGCCGAAAGCCAGGTAGGCCGAGGCCCAGGGAATGATACGGAAGCCGGCTTCGCCGTCCAGCGTCTCCAGCGTCAGCGAGACAGGATCGATCAGGTAGATCGCGAGCCAAAGGCCGACGGTGCCCCAGGTGAACAACCCGGAGTAGCGCAGCATCGCATTGTGGTTCAGTCGGGCCAGCATCCCTCATCGTAGCCCGTGCACGGCCGCTCCCAAGCGCCGAAAGTCATGCTCGGGCATATCCCCTGTTCATGCCGCAGCCCACCCCGGGCATGCAATAATCGTGCGCAGGGTCCCTTGATGGACCAACCGCGTTACCCCACGGAGTCACAATGTCGATTGTCATCCGCGACGTGCGCGAGCACGAGCTCGATTCCGTCCTGGCTTTGAACAACAACGCTGGCCTGGCCATCCTTCCCCTGGATGCGGCCCGCCTGCGCCTGTTCTACGAAACCGCTGAGTATTTCCGCGTCGCCGAGCGCGACGGCAACCTGGCCGGATTCCTGATCGGCTTCGGCAGCGACAGCCAGCACGACAGCAGCAACTTCGCCTGGTTCAAGCAGCAGCTGGACACCCCGTTCTTCTATATCGACCGCATCGTGGTCGCCAGCCGCCGCCGCGGCGGTGGCGTCGGCCGTGCGTTCTATGCCGACGCCCAGAGCTTCGCCGAGCTGCGCTACCCGCAGATGACCTGCGAGGTATTCCTCGACCATGGCGCCGATGCCGCCCTGCTCTTCCACGGCAGCTTCGGCTTCCGCGAGCTGGGCCAGAACACCATGGCCCAGGTCGATGTGCGTGCCAGCATGCTGGCCAAGGAACTGTGCAGCTATCCGTGGGTACAGGAGACCTACCGCGGCAAGCTGCCGGATGTGGCATGGACACGCGCCCGGCAGCTGCCGGCGCAGGCACAGCGGCCGACGGGGACCTGAGCGTGGCGGTGAATTTCGATTACGAACAGGCCGGTGAACTGAAGATCGGCCAGGTGGGCATCGCCAACCTGCGCATCCGCACTCTTGATGTCGAACGCCTCGTGCAGGAAATGCGCGAGCGCGTGACCCGCGCACCGAAGCTGTTCGGCCGCGCTGCGGTGATCCTCGATTTCGGCGGCCTGAGCCAGGTCCCGGACGTGGCCACCGCACAGGCGCTGGTCGACGGCCTGCGCAGCGCGGGCGTGCTGCCGGTGGCACTGGCCTACGGCACCAGCGCGGTCGATCTGCTTTCGCAGCAGCTCGGCCTGCCGTTGCTGGCCAAGTTCCGCGCGCAGTACGAGCGTGCCGAAGCCGAACCGGCCCCGCCGGCGCCCGCGCCAGAACCGCGTCGCGCCGTCCGTGCGGAGCCCAAGCCGGCCCCCGCCGCGCCGGTGGCCAAGGTCGCCGATGCCGCCGCGCCGCAGCCGGGCCGCATGCAGCTGGGCAACGTGCGTTCAGGCCAGCAGCTGTACGCGGAAAACTGCGACCTGACCGTGATGGCCACCGTCGGCGCCGGCGCCGAGGTCATCGCCGATGGCAGCATCCATATCTACGGCACCCTGCGCGGCCGCGCGCTGGCAGGAGCCCAGGGCAACACCGCGGCACGCATCTTCTGCCGTGATTTCCATGCGGAACTGGTCGCCATTGCAGGCCATTACAAGGTACTGGACGATGTGCCGGACAACCTGCGCGGCAAGGCCGTGCAGGTATGGCTGGAACAGGACCAGATCAAGATCGCT
This sequence comes from Stenotrophomonas maltophilia group sp. Smal17, assembly GCF_030237045.1. Classification (NCBI taxonomy): domain Bacteria; kingdom Pseudomonadati; phylum Pseudomonadota; class Gammaproteobacteria; order Lysobacterales; family Lysobacteraceae; genus Stenotrophomonas; species Stenotrophomonas maltophilia group sp. Smal17. The sequence continues at coordinate 1,674 of NZ_JASJSU010000087.1, read as the reverse complement.
GCGCTGGACTGACGCAGCACCCAAACAGAATCATCAGGAGAAGTCCTTTGGCTGAAATCATCGTAGTCACCTCCGGCAAGGGCGGCGTCGGCAAGACCACTTCCAGCGCGAGCCTGGCCTGCGGCCTGGCGCGGCGCGGCAAGAAGGTGGCGGTGATCGACTTCGACGTCGGCCTGCGCAACCTCGACCTGATCATGGGCTGCGAACGCCGCGTGGTGTACGACTTCGTCAACGTCGTGCACGGCGAAGCCACCCTCAAGCAGGCCCTGATCAAGGACAAGCGCTTCGACAACCTGTACGTGCTGGCTGCCTCGCAGACCCGCGACAAGGACGCGCTGACCCAGGAAGGCGTGGGCAAGGTCCTGAAGGACCTGGCCGCCGACGGCTTCGACTACATCATCTGCGACTCCCCGGCCGGCATCGAGAAGGGCGCCTTCCTGGCGATGTACTTCGCCGACCGCGCGGTGGTGGTGGTGAACCCGGAAGTGTCTTCGGTGCGCGACTCCGACCGCATCATCGGCCTGCTCGACTCGAAGACCCACAAGGCCGAGTCCGGCCAGGACGTGCCGGCCTTCCTGCTGCTGACCCGCTACACCCCGGTGCGCGTGGAAAGCGGCGAGATGCTGAGCATCGCCGACGTCGAGGAAGTCCTCGGCCTGAAGGCGATCGGCGTGATCCCGGAATCGGGCGACGTGCTCAACGCCTCCAACAAGGGCGAGCCGGTGATCCTGGATGTCGAATCCGCTGCCGGCCAGGCCTATGAAGATGCCGTCGCGCGCATCCTCGGCGAAGAACGCCCGATGCGCTTCACCAACGTCGAGAAGAAGGGCTTCTTCAGCAAGCTGTTCGGAGGGTAAGCATGGGCCTGTTTGATTTCCTCAAAGCGAAGAAGACCACCGCCGAAACCGCCAAGAACCGCCTGCAGATCATCATCGCGCAGGAACGCAGCCACCGCGGTGGCCCGGACTACCTGCCGCTGCTGCAGCGCGAGCTGCTGGAAGTGATCAAGAAGTACGTGAACATCGACGTCGATGCAGTGAAGGTCGACCTGGTGAAGGATGGCCAGCACGACGTGCTGGACATCTCCGTGGCGCTGCCTGAAGGCCCGGACAAACCCTGATGCCCTGCCCCGCCCGTGCCTGCATGGGCGGGGCTGCGTGACCCGCATGACCGACACGAAAACCGCCGTGGATATCACCTGCGTGGGCGACATCGCCTTCGCCGATGCGCAGTGCCTGCTCGCCACGCACGGCCTGTTGCTTCACCACGTGGCCGCCGGTGAACCGATTCCCGGCAGCTACTGGGGCGAACCGGAGGCGGGCATCATCGCCAGCAACGTGTACGTGCGCGATGACACGCCCGTGCACTCGATGCTGCACGAAGCCTGCCACCTGATCGTGCTGCCGCCGGAGCGGCGTGCGCAGGTGCACACCGATGCCACCGACTCGGTGGCCGAGGAAGACGCTACCTGCTACCTGCAGATCGTGCTGGCTGGGCAGCTGTCCGGTGTCGGCAGCGAACGGCTGATGGCCGACATGGATGCGTGGGGGTATACGTACCGGCTGGGGTCTACGAAGGCGTGGTTCGAGCAGGACGCGGAAGACGCGAAAGCCTGGTTGATCGAACGCGGCTTGCCGGTGGCGTAAAGCATCGGTAGTGGCGGGGGGGGGGGGG
>NZ_JASJSU010000086.1:0-16839 GCF_030237045.1 Stenotrophomonas maltophilia group sp. Smal17 | reverse complement strand
CCAAAAACCCAACAATTCAGGTCCGCGCATTCCTCCTAATCCCCGCGCCGTTGGCGCGCCCCCTTTAGCAACCCAGCCCGCCGTTGGCGCGCTGGGTTGCCCGCGCATTCTTCCTAATCCCCGCGCCTGTCGGCGCGCCCCCTTTAACAAAAGGGGGCTTTTCTCCAGAGAGATGATCGAGGGTCGCCAGGTCGCGGTCGGATCCATTTCCGCAGGAAAGGTCTCAGACCCCTCATCCACGCATGGCGTGGATCTACTGGTGGGATGGGCTCAGGCGCCGAAGCGCTCGTCGTCCATCGCCATCAGCGGGGCGGCGCCGGCCTGGATCGCGGCGGCGTGGCTGAGCGTGCGCGGCAGCACCCGGGCGAAGTAGAACCGAGCGGTCTCGCGCTTGCCCTGGGCGAAGGCGGCGCCGTGCGCGCTGGCATCGGCGGCGGCCACGCTGCGGGCCCACCAGTAGGCCAGCACCACGTAACCCGAATAGAACAGGTAGTCGTAGCTGGCCGCACCCAGTTCGTCCGGGTTGGCGGCTGCGCGCTTCAGCACGTCCATCGTCAGCGCGCCCCACTCGGCGGCCTTGGCGCGCAGCGGGCCGATGAACTCGGCCAGCGCCTCGTTGCCTTCATGTTCCTTGGCGAACGCTTCGATCTCGGCCAGCATCAGCTTCAGGCCGGCGCCCTGGCTGGACGCGGTCTTGCGCCCGATCAGGTCCAGCGCCTGGATGCCGGTGGTGCCTTCATACAGCGTGGTGATGCGCGCATCGCGGGCCAGCTGTTCCATGCCGTGTTCGCGGATGTAGCCGTGGCCCCCAAAGCACTGCAGGGCGTTGTAGGTGTTCTCGATGCCCCATTCGGTCTGGCAGGCCTTCGAGATGGGCGTGAGGAAACTCACCAGGGTGTCGGCGCGCTCGCGCTCGGCGGCGTCTTCGGCGTGGTGGGCCACGTCGATCAGGGTGGCCGCGTGCAGGGCCAGCAGGCGGCTGCCTTCGACCAGCGACTTCACCGTCAGCAGCATGCGGCGCACATCCGGGTGGACCAGGATCGGATCGGCCGGCTTGTCCGGGAACCTGGCACCACTGAGCGCACGCGACTGCAGGCGCTCACGGCTGTACTTCAGCGCGTTCTGGTAGGCGCGCTCGGACAGGCCGATGCCCTGCAGGCCGACGCCCAGCCGTGCGGTGTTCATCATGGTGAACATCGCCTGCAGGCCCTTGTGCGGCTGGCCGACCAGGTAGCCCTGCGCGCCATCGAAGTTCATCACGCAGGTGACCGAGCCCTTGATGCCCATCTTGTGCTCGATCGAGCCGCAGCGCAGCGCGTTGCGCTCGCCGACGTTGCCGCCGCGGTCGACCTTGAACTTGGGGGTGACGAACAGCGAGATGCCCTTGGCGCCCGCAGGGGCGTCGGGCAGCTTGGCCAGCACCAGGTGCACGATGTTGCCGGTCAGGTCGTGCTCGCCGGCGGTGATGAAGATCTTGGTGCCGGTGATGGAGTAGCTGCCGTCGGCGTTCGGTTCAGCCTTGGTCTTGAGCAGGCCGAGGTCGGTGCCGCAATGCGGTTCGGTCAGGCACATGGTGCCGGTCCAGCGGCCTTCGATCAGCGGCTTGAGGAAGGCCTCGTGCTGCCACGCTTCGCCATGCTGCTTCAGTGCTTCGATGGCGCCGTGCGAGAGCAGCGGGAAGTTGCCCCATGCCAGGTTGGCGGCGTTGATCATTTCGTTGAGCGGTACGCCCAGGGTATGCGGCAGGCCCTGGCCACCCAGGTCCGGCGAAGCGGTCAGGCCGGTCCAGCCGCCATCGACGAACTGGTCGTAGGCCTGCTTGAAGCCGGGCGGCGTGGTCACCTCACCGGTGGCCTGGTCGAGCACGCAGCCGATCTCGTCACCCACGCTGTTGAGCGGGGCCAGCACGGTGGCGCTGAAGCGCCCGGCTTCTTCCAGCACGGCATCGACCACGTCGGCGGTGGCGTCGGTGAAGCCCAGGCGGGCGAACAGGGGTTCGACCTTGAGCACGTCGTGCAGGGCGAAACGGAGGTCGGAAAGCGGGGCGGTGTAGCTGCTCATCGGTACGTCTCGATTTGATCAGGGGCAGGGGAGCGGCGCCGGGCGCCGCGGCGGAAGCGGGGATTCAGCGCAGTACGCCAGGCAGGCCGGGGGCCTGGTTGAGGGTGCTGCGGCTGCTGATGTCGAAGCTGCGCTGCTTCTTTTCCTGCGGCGTGGCGGCCACCGTTCCCTTCAGGCCGTAGGCCAGGGTGCGGTTGCCGGCCAGCGCGTCGGCCACGATCAGGCGCGCGGCCGAGCTGGGCACAAGGTCGACATTGATGACGTCGGCCGAGGTGCCGCCAATGGAAATGCCCGGCCTGGCCTGCAGGGTGCCGGCTTCGCTGTCGCCCACGGTCAATGCCAGCGAAACGTCATCGAAGGTCATCGGCATGGAGCTGAAGTTCTGCAGGCGCAGGGCCACGGTCCAGTTGCCATCGGCGCGCACGGTCAGTTGCTGCAGGCTGGCCGCCGGTTCCGAAACACGCTTGACGATGCCGTTGTTGCAGGCAACAAGGGCGAGGGTGCACAGAACGATCAAGGCGATACGGAAACGGTGGAGCATGGGCGCAAGTCCTCTGGAGGGGGTGCGTTGGGATAAGCATACTACGGCGTATGGTTGTTTGGATCGCCGGTGACGACCCGCCGCAGAGGGTAGCGCGTGAAGATGGCGGCCGGGCGTGCGCGGCGCCGGATCGTCCACGTCGGGTGCGCGGCTCGCGCCGCGGTTCAATCGGCAGGCGGTTCGCGCAGCGGTGCCATCTGGCGCAGCGGGCCGAGGTCGTAGCCCATGGATTCGGCCGTTGCCTTGAGCTGTTCGAACCGCGCGCGCTCCATTTCCGGCACGCGCGAGAGAATCCACAGGTATTTGCGACCGGGTTCGCCGACCAGGGCCCACTGGTAGTCCGGGTCCAGCGCCAGCACCCAGTAATCGGCCCAGACCAGCGGTACCCAGCTCAGCCAGTCCGGCACGAAGCGCACCTGCAGTTGGCCGGGGTGGCCGGGTACCGGGCGCGCCACGCCTTCGGCAACCACGCGCTCGCCTTCGCCGTTGCGGCAGGCATTGGTGACGCTGATCCGGCCGTCGCGGCGCAGCCCGTAGTTGGCGGTGATCTCGCCGACGCATTGCTTCTGGAACGAGACCGGCAGGTGCGCGATCTCGTGCCATTGGCCGGCATAGCGATCGATGTCCAGGGTATCGACCGCGCGCACCGGCTCGACGGCGAGCACCGGGGCGGCGGCCAGCAGCAGGCAAGCGAGCAGGGCGGGGCGCAGGTGCATCGACAGGCTCCAGGCAGGAATCTGGAGCGTAGGTGCGGCGGCGCGTGCCGCGTGTAAATGTTTCGTCAATCCAGCGCTGGCGTCCCCATGCGGGCACGTTGCATGGAAGGAAATCGAAGACAAAAAAAGACCTGCATTTCTGCAGGTCTCTGAAAATGGTGGCCGAAGACGGAATCGAACCGCCGACACGGGGATTTTCAATCCCCTGCTCTACCAACTGAGCTACTCGGCCAAATTGTGTGGCAATCGCGATCACCTGCGATTTCCGGAAAAAAAGACCTGCATTTCTGCAGGCCTTCGAAAGTGGTGGCCGAAGACGGAATCGAACCGCCGACACGGGGATTTTCAATCCCCTGCTCTACCAACTGAGCTACTCGGCCACATGTTTCGTTGCAGCGAGGTCGCTGCCAAGGAGGCGTATATTACGGAGGTCGGTTGTCTTCGGCAAGGGTTTTGCCAAGAATTCTTCACATTGCCGTCTGCGCGCTCGCAAGTGCTTGATCCTCCGTTGTGGGGGCGGGGCGGGCCAATCGATCATCGTCTGCGGTGGAATTCAGCAGGTCGCCGCGATCGCTAAAGCTGCAAGGACAAGGGGTGCGCCGGACGCGCACGGGTCCGGGCAATGGAACGCTGTTTTCGTGGCCGCCACGGGCGGTCGCTGCGGCGTAGTGTCGGCAGTCCTTTCCCGATGCTGGCCACAGCAGAGACCGCAGCCATGTCCGATTCCCCAACCACGTCCCGCATCGTGCTGGCCTCGCGTCCGCAGGGCGCACCGAGCGCGGCGAACTTCCGCCTGGAGCAGGCCGCACTGCCGGCATTGGCGGAAGGAGAGGTGCTGCTGCGCAATCGCTACCTGTCGCTGGACCCGTACATGCGTGGACGCATGGACGAGGGTCCTTCGTATGCGGCGCCGGTGGCGGTGGGTGCGGTGATGGAGGGCCAGACTGTGGCGGAGGTGCTGCAGTCCAACGCCGAGGGCGTAGCCACAGGTGAGCTGGTGCTGGCGCCGGGTGGCTGGCAGACCCACGCGGTGCTGCCGGCCAGCGCACTCGGGCGTCGCCTCGATCCGGCCGGGTTGCCGTTGAGCACGGCGCTGGGCGTGTACGGCATGCCGGGGTTCACTGCGTATTCCAGCCTGCATGAAATCGCCCGGCTGAAACCGGGTGAGACGCTGGTGGTCGCTGCCGCAACCGGGCCGGTGGGCGCAACCGTCGCCCAGCTGGCCAAGCTGCAGGGCGCGCGCGTGGTCGCCATTGCCGGCGGCGAAGCCAAGCGCGCCTATCTGCAGACGCTGGGCGTGGACGTGGCGCTGGATCATCGCGCCGCTGATTTCGCCGCGCAGCTGCGCGCGGCGGTGCCCGCGGGTATCGACGTGTACTTCGAGAATGTGGGCGGGCATGTGCTGGATGCGGTGCTGCCGCTGCTCAATGACTTCGCCCGCATTCCGGTGTGCGGCACCATCGCCACCTACAACGATCGCGGCGTCGAGCAGCCCGGGCCGGACCGGCTGCCGGCACTGTTCAGCCAGATCCTGCGCCAGCGCCTGACCGTGCGGGGTTTCATCGTGCACGACTTCAATCACCTGTGGCCGGACTTCGAACGCGAGATGCCGCAATGGCTGCGCGAGGGCCGTATCCAGTACCGTGAGGATGTGGTGGATGGACTGGAGAATGCGCCGGAAGCGTTCTTCGGACTGCTGAAGGGGCGCAACTTCGGCAAGCTGGTGGTGAAGCTGGATTGAGTGTTCGCCGGGCATGGTCCGGCGCTGTCGCAGGGCGTGCCGACCAGGGTCGGCACCCACGTCAGGCAGTCGAGGCCTTTTCCCGGCGCAGCAGTTCGCGCTTGCGCGCGACGCCCCAGGCGTAACCGGACAGGTCGCCATCGCGGCGCACCACGCGGTGGCAGGGCACCGCCACCGCCAGTGGATTGCTTGCGCAGGCCTTGGCCACTGCGCGGCTCGAGCGCGGTGCGCCGATGCGCGCGGCAATATCCGCATACGAGGCAGTCTGCCCGCGTGGAATCTGCTGCAGCGCCTGCCAGACCCGCTGCTGGAACGCGGTGCCGCGGATGTCCAGCGGCAGCGTGGTGCCACGGGTGGGGTCCTCGACCAGGCCCACGACCTGCGCCACCAGTTGTTCATAGCCGCTGTCGGCGCCGACCAGTTCGGCCTGGCGGAAACGCTGCTGCAGCGACTGCAGCAGTGTCTCCGGATCGTCGCCGAGCAGGATTGCGACCACGCCGGTCCCGCTGCTGGCCACCAGCACGCTGCCCAGCGAGCTTTCGGCAAGCGCGAAGTGGATGACTTCGCCGCGACCACCTGAGCGCCACTGCTTCGGGGTCATGCCCAGCAGGCGCGGGGCGTTCTCGTAGAAGCGCCCGCTGGAACCAAAGCCGGCGTCGTGGAAGGCATCGGTGATGCGCTCCTGGTGTTCCAGGCCGGTGCGCAGGCGGTCGGCGCGCAGCGCGGCGGCGTACTGCTTGGGGGTCAGCCCGGTGGCCTGCTTGAACAGGCGATGCAGGCGCGTCGGGCTGCAGCCGGCAATGCCGGCCAGTTCCTGCAGCGAGGGTTCGTCGAGGCTGGCCTGCAGGTGGCGGCAGACCCGTTCGACGCGGGCGTCGAGGGCGGTAGTGGCGGTGCTGTCCATGACCAGATTCTGGCATGTGCCGGTTCTGCGGAAACTCCGTTTCCTGCACCGATCGACGAAGCCCGGAAACGGAGTGTTGGCGGGCCGAAGGCGCGGCATCGTGGCGGCCACTTCACAACCGGTACCACGGACATGCGCCTGAACAACAAGATCGCCCTCATCACCGGTGCCAGCGCTGGCATTGGCCGCGCCAGCGCGCTGCGCTTCGCTGCCGAAGGCGCAAGACTGGTGCTCAACGCGCGGCGGCTGGAACCGCTGCAGTCGCTGGCCGAGCAGATCCGTGCCGCGGGGGGCGAGGTGGTGGTGCATGCCGCCGACGTGGCCGACCCTGACACCGCGAAGGCGCTGGTCGATCTGGCCAGGCGCTCATTCGGCGGCCTGGACATCGCCCTCAACAATGCCGGCATGCTCGGCCCCGGCGCGCCGGCCGCGGAATTCCCGGTGGATGCCTGGCGCGAGGTGATGGCGACCAACCTGGATGCCGCCTTCCATGCTGCTCGCGCGCAGCTGCCGGCATTGCTGGCACGTGGCGGCGGCTCGCTGGTGTTCGTCGGCACCTTCGTCGGCCATACCGTGGGCTTCCCGGGCATGGCGGCCTATGCGTCAAGCAAGGCCGGGCTGATCGGCCTGAGCCAGGTGATCGCCGCCGAATATGGTGCACGTGGCGTGCGCAGCAACGTGCTGCTGCCCGGTGGCACCGATACCGAGATGGGCCGGCAGGCCGCGCCCAGTGGCGACGCGCGTGATTTCGTGCGCTCGCTGCACGCGCTCAAGCGCCTGGCCGAGCCGGAGGAGATTGCCAACGCGGCGCTGTTCCTGGCCAGCGACGAAAGCAGCTTCGTTACCGGTACCGCAATGCGCGTTGAAGGCGGCGTGTCGATCACCCGGACCTGAGCGGCGTCATGAGCGCGGCGTGTAGCGGATTCCGCTGCTGGCCATGAAGCCTTTCGGGTCGAACCGGGCCCATGCCTCGCCCCACTCGAACCGGGCGCGGCCACCTGCCAGTTTGCGCCCCAGAGCCGTGGCCAAGGTGCGACGCATGAAAGCGACTTCGGCATCGATCGCGGCCTGGGTCGGCCAGCCGTCTTCCAGTGTCGCACCCGGCAGATCGACGCTGATCGTCACCATGTCGAGCTGTTGCCCGTGGAAGCACAGGCTGATGCCGGCGGGCGCACCGCCCAGACTGAGCCGGTGCAGGCTGAGCCAGTGATAGCCGGTGCCGGCATCGCGCTCGCCATGCACCAGCGTGGCGAAGGCGATGCGCGCCTCCTCGAGTGACAGGGTGGGGCAGATCAACGTCGTCAGGTGGCCGAGCTGGATGCTGCCGTCCGCTGGATCGAGGCGCATTGGCAGCGTACGCGCGGCGTGCTGGGCGGGAGGTGACATCGCGGACTGGCTGGGCATGTTGGTCCGGATTCTGCAGAGCCGTGAGCAGCGGCGGCAAGCGGAACTGCACACGCTGTTCGCGCGGGCCTGACCTGCGGATCACTGCGCAGCCTCTAGCGTGAAGTCCTGATCGGCCTTCGCCGGCACAGGAGACTTCGATGAGCGAGCGCGACAAAGACCCTGGCGATCCGAAACAGGGCGTACAGGAAAGCCGTCAGGACAGGGCGCAGGAGGACGTGGCAAAGCAGCGGCCGGGGCAGCGCGATCAGCAGGTGCGTGATACGCATTCGCGTGGTCCACGCCGCAAGGACGGGGATCAGGAACCTGCCTGACTCGTGATCGATGCAAGAAAAAACCCGCAGATCGCGACGATCGGCGGGTCTTCTTTATGAGTGGTGGAGCCAAGGAGGATCGAACTCCTGACCTCGTCATTGCGAACGACGCGCTCTCCCAGCTGAGCTATGGCCCCACGGCAGGGCTTCAGTGTAGCCAACTGGCTGCGCCTTGCCAAGCCGACCCGGGATGTGCCGGACGGCTTGGCATGAAGGCGTGCACTGTGCCGAAACCGTCCGGTTTGTCGGGCCCGGATGCCGCGCAACGAAATCGTAACAATTTGGGGGATAATGACGGCTTGCGCAGTTTTCCTCCCATTTGCCGCCCGGCTCGCGCAGGCCGCACGGACGCCTCCTCAGAGCATTGCATGCCCTCCCATACCGATTCCCGCCGCCTGTCGGGTCTGTCGTCTTCCTTCGTTTCCTTCCGCCGCCACCCGCTGGCCCTGGCCTGTGCCGGCCTGGCCCTGGTCGGCAGCTTCGGCGCCGCCGCGCAGGACAGCGCGCCGACCCCGACCGGGCTGGACACGATCACCGTGACCGCCGAGCACCGCGAGCAGAACCTGCAGGAAGTGCCGGTCTCGGTCGGCGTGGTGCAGGGCGAGCGCATGCGCGACTTCACCGCCGGCGGTGACGACACCCTGCTGGCGCTGTCCGGCCGCGTGCCGAGCCTGTATGCGGAAACCACCACCGGCCGCATCTTCCCGCGCTTCTACATCCGCGGCCTGGGCAACATCGACTTCTACCTGGGTGCCTCGCAGCCGGTGTCGATCATCCAGGACGACGTGGTGCTGGAACACGTGGTGCTGAAGTCCAACCCGGTCTATGACGTGGACCAGGTGGAAGTGCTGCGCGGCCCGCAGGGTTCGCTGTTCGGTCGCAACACCACTGCCGGCATCGTCAAGTTCGACACCCTCAAGCCGACCCAGGACTACACCGGCCGCGTCAGCGCCAGCTACGCGACCTACAACAGCGTGTCGATCGATGGCGGCTTCGGTGGCCCGATCAACGACATCGCGTCGTTCCGCGTGTCGGCCCTGTACCAGCATCGCGATGACTACGTCGACAACACCTACAAGGGCCCGAGCGCCGACGGCACCATCAGCCCGAAGAAGAACGCGATGGGCGGCTTCGACGACCGCAACGTGCGCGCGCAGCTGCTGCTGACCCCGAGCGACCAGTTCTCGATCCTGGCCTCGGCCCATGCCCGTGACTACGAAGGCACCTCGACCCTGTTCCTGCGCGGTGCGCTGACCAAGGGCTCGAACAAGACCGACGTGCCGCGCGACAAGGTGGCCTACGACGAAGCCGACAACAACCCGCAGGCCTACAAGACCTACGGCGGCTCGGTGAAGGCACGCTACGACTTCGGTGCGATCGACTTCACCTCGATCACTGCCTACGAGACCACCTCCGGCTACAGCCGTGGCGACACCGACGGCGGCGCTGCGGTGAACTTCCCGGTCAATGGCGTGCCGAACGGCTATGGCCAGTCGATGGGCCGCATCCGCGACCTCGACCAGTGGACCCAGGAGTTCCGCCTGGCCAGCCATGACGACAACGCCCTGCAGTGGCAGGCCGGTGCGTTCTACTTCAACGGCAGCGACACCACCGACTTCTACCAGCGTGCGTGGTTCCTGCAGGGTGCGGCCCGCAACCCGAACAACTGGGTGCGCCTGCGCAACAAGAACACCTCGTGGGCCGGCTTCGGACAGCTGAGCTACGCCTTCACCGACAAGTTCACCGTCACCGCCGGCCTGCGCCAGACCAAGGACGAGAAGCACACCCGCCTGCTGAAGACCGCGGACACTGCTGCTGGCGTGGTCACCTACAAGGGCCGCACCGACGTCAAGATGTCCGACACCACCCCGAGCTGGGATCTGAGCGCGATGTACCAGATCACGCCGGACGTGAGCGTCTACGCCAAGGTTGCCCGCGGCTTCCGCGGCCCGACCATCCAGGGCCGCTCGGCCGTGTTCAACGCCGACTTCACCACCGCCGATTCCGAGACCATCCTGTCCTGGGAAGCGGGCGTGAAGAGCAGCCTGTGGGACAACCGCCTGCGCCTGAATGCCACCGCGTTCACCTACACGGTCAATGACATCCAGCTCAACGGCAACGATTCGGACGGCAACGGCGTGCTGTTCAACGCTGACAAGGCCAAGGCCTACGGCTTCGAAGCGGACATGGAGCTGCGTCCGATCCCGAACCTGACCCTGAGCGCCGGCCTGAGCCTGCTGCACAGTGAGATCAAGGACAAGCGCGTCTATGCGCAGGTCTGCGGCCTCAACGGCCAGGTGGTCTGCACCGTCGGTGACCCGACCATCAAGGTCGGTGCCAACACCTTCGCGCAGATCGACGGCAACCCGCTGCCGAATGCGCCGAAGTACAACGTCAACCTGGCCGCCCGCTACGACTTCCCGGTCAGCGATGCCGGCACCATGTTCGTGTCCACCGACTGGAACAAGCAGGGTTACACCAGCTTCGTGCTGTACGACACCAAGGAATTCAATTCCAAGGGTGATTTCGAGGGTGGCCTGAAGATCGGCTACTCGGGCAACTACGGTGCCTACGAAGTGGCGCTGTTCGCGCGCAACATCACCAACGAGAAGAACCTCAAGGGTGTGATCGAGAACTACATGGCGGCGGTCTACAACGAACCGCGCACCGTCGGTGTCTCGCTGAACATGAACTGGTAATACGCGATTGCGGTGGCGGTGCATGCCGCCGCCATCGCACTGCATGAATGCAAAGGGCGGCCCGGATTACCGGGCCGCCCTTTTCGTTGCTTCAGACCGCGGTCAGGTCGCTTTCCTGGCTGCGCTGGCCGAAGGTCAGGGCCCAGGTTGCGGTGTCCACCTGCTGCCGGTCCTGCGCCTGCTGCTTGCGCGCACGGCTGGCGCCGAACCAGCGCCCTTCGCCATTGATCAGCGGCGCCATGCGCACCACGTCCACGTACTCCGGGTCGATCTCGCTGGCGCGCTGCAGCCAGGCCAGGGCCAGGAACGCGTTGGCCGGCACGCCGTTGCCGAAGTGGTAGATGTCGGCCAGGTAGCCGGCGGCCCACAGCTTGTCGTCGTCGTCACCGCGCCACCACAGCGGGATCAGCGCGCGTTCGACCGCTTCGCGCTTGTGTGCGTCGTTCCGGCCATCCATCGCCAGGCAGGCCAGGTTGCGGCAGGTGGGGCCCCAGACGCGCTCGCCTGCCTCGGACCCGGCCAGGCAGCGCAGGTACAGTTCACGTGCACGCGCTTCGTTGTGCTCGCCTCCGGCCGCCACCAGGCGCACGCCCAGGTTGTAGGTGGCGATCAGGTCGCCGCCTTCCACCGCACGCTCCTGCCAGTAGGCGGCCTTTTCCGCATCGACGAACTGCGGCTGGTCGCGGCCGCCGAGGCGGCCCTTGTACAGGTCGCACAGTGCCGACATCGCGCCGGCGTCGCCGGCTTCGGCCATGCGCTGCAGCAGCGAGAGTCCGGCGGACTGCGAGACATCGCAGAACAGGTTGGAGGCAAAGGTGACCGCCGAGGTGTTGTCCTGCGGCGCCAGCGTCAGGGCGCGCTGCAGCAGGGCATCGGCGCGCATGGGGTCGGTGGTCTGGCCGAGCAGTCCATGCTCGACGGCGGTGGCGGCCCAGAGCAGGCCGATCGCGGAGTCGCCTTCGCGTGCAGCGTAGTCCACCACCTGCGCGAACAGTGCCTCGGCGCCTTCCACGCGGGCGAACCAGGTGCAGGCTTCGAGGTTGCTGAAGCCTTCGTGCAGCACCATGTCGCGGTCCAGCGCCCACGCCTGCTGCAGATCCTCGAACACCGCCCGCATGTGCCCGGCGTCCCACTGCACCTGGTCTTCGCTGCCTTCGATCCGGCCGAGCCGGTAGCGCAGCCCCGAACGCTGGGCCAGAACCTCGGCGCGCAGGTTGCGGTCCAGGTGCCAGTCCAGGATCTGTGCATACGCACGCTCGTGCACGCCTACCGCGTCGGCATCTTCGCGGTGTGGCAGGTCGGCCATCCAATCCTGTTCCTTTCGCCAACGCAGCGCGTTGCTCTGCGCAAGCTCCAGGCCACGGCACCAGCCTCCTTCGATGAAGTCCTCCATGGCTTCATGGCTGCCGCCCCAGCGCGGGTACAGGTAATAGAGGGTGTCTTCCAGCGTGCTCAGGTCGTCGGCGCGCTGTTCCAGCACCAGGCGCATCCAGTAGGCCAACGGTGCATCGAAATCGTCCTGGCTGCGCTCGCGCAGCACGGGCGGCAGGCTGCCGGGCAGCGTCCGCAGCGGAGCGCCGAAGCGTGACAGCAGCTGCAATGCCTGCGGCCAGGCTTGCGGATAGTGCTCGGCCAGCGCCACTTCCTCGGGCTCGGGCACCTGGCCGGCCTGCAGCGCACGCAGCCAGTCCGGCTCGCGCAGGTAGCTGGTGATGCGCTTGATGCCATCCAGCGCCAATGCCGGTCGCGCCGACAGCGGGATTGCCTGCAGGTAGGCATGCACGGCATGGTCGCGCGCCTGCTGTGCGGCCAGCCACTGGCTGTCTTCGACCAGTGCGGCGACGTCGGCGCTGCGCAGTTCGCCGGCGGCGGATTCCCAGCAGGCGCCGAGGCGCAGGTGCGCGTAGTAGCTGTGCGGCGCGGCAGCGACCCATTGCTGCGCCTGCTGAAGGCGCTCGTCCAGGGTCAGTGCCTTGTCATGCAGGTTGCGCAGGCGCCAGCGGATGCCCGGCAGCGGCCTTTCACCATCCAGCCATGCCTGTTCGTGCGGTGCCAGCAGTGCATCCAGTTCGGCGTAGCGCCGTTCCTGCATTGCGGCGCGCGCTGCTGCACGCCAGGCCAGGTCCTCGGCGGAAAGGCCGTCCTTCGCAATTCCATCTGTCATCTGTTGCAGTCCAACAATAGCGGGGACGCTATTGGACAGGCCCACGCCCGCGTCGGCAAGCGTGGCAGATGCTCGATTCACCGTGCAGGCGCCGGGGCATTCCCGACGCCCGGCACCATCAGCGTGCGGGCAGCAGGGCCTGCAGTCGCGATTCCAGTTCCTGCTGGCGCCAACCGGCCAATGCAGCGGGCCATTGGCGACGTTCCAGATAGCTCTCCAGGTGCTTGCGTGACGCCAGTACCCCATCCGGCAGGCCCAGTTCGCGGCTGCGCTCGGCCACCGCATCCTGCAGCTTCTTCAGCGCCTGCTTGTTGCTGTCGTTGGCCGGCAATGCCAGCGGTGCCTCGGCTTCATCGGCCAGCGGCGTCTGCAGGGCCTGCCACACAGCGCCGGCTAGCTTGCGCGGTGCCTTCGGGAACTGCTCGAACAGCGTGCCCAGCGCGTCGGCGTCGGCCGGTGGCGTGCGCGCCAGGGTGGCGGCCAGTTCGTTGTCCAGGATCCAGCTGCGCGGACGATCGCTGCTGCGCGCCTGCACGTCGCGCCAACGCAGCAGGCGCAGCAGGCGGCGCTGTGCGGCGGCATCGAGGAACTGCGCCGAGCGCATCGCCAGGTGTGGCCAGCGGTCTTCGTCGTTGGCAACGCTGGCCAGCAGGCGCTCGCCATCGTCGTGCAGCCACTGCTGGCGGCCCAGCGCCTGCAGCCTGGCATCGATGGCGTCATGCAGGGCAAACAGGTGCTCTACATCGTCGGCGGCATACTGCAGCTGCGACTCCGAAAGTGGGCGGCGCATCCAGTCCGAACGGGTCTCGCCCTTGGCCAGGGCCACGCCGGTGATTTCCGCCACCAGCTTCTGGTAACCCATGCCACCACCGATGCCGGCCAGCGAGGCACCGATCTGGGTGTCGAACAACGGGCGCGGCAGCACGCCGCAGGCCCACTTGAACGCGACCAGGTCTTCGCTGGCGCTGTGCATCACCTTGGTGATCGATTCATCGGCCAGCCACGGTGCCAGCGCTTCGGTCATGCCGGGAATCAGCGGGTCGATCAGCAGGATGTCCTGCCCGACGGCCATCTGCACCAGCGCCAGCTGTGGCCAGAAGGTGCGTTCACGGATGAATTCGGTGTCGAGGCCGATGCGGCTCGGGCGCTGCTGGAAGTACGCATCCAGCTCGGCGGGGGTGGTGATCCAGGTTGCCACGGGTCAGGGCCTACTACTCGGGTTTGCTCAGGCAGGGGAGAATAGCCTAACGTCGGTCCGCGTCCGTGCAGAAGGAGGTCCTGCTTGCGTTTTCCGTTGTCGCCCGCGCTGTGCACCGCCCTGGCCGTTGCCCTGGCCGGCTGCACACCGTCGCCATCGTCGACGCCGGAGCGCGCCGCTGACGAACCGGCGCGGCCACAGGAAGGCGCGGCGGCGGACCGGACAGCGGCGGCCGGGCAGGGCAGCGTGACCATTGCCGGTGAGGATGCCGCCGAGGACGTGCAGTACTGGACGCCGCCGCGGGTGGACCGGGAGGGACGCAGCCTGGCGCAGCTGCGGCGCGCGGCCGAGCAGGCCTTTGCCGAAGGCCGGCTCTACGAGGATGCCGACGCTGCCATTCCCTTGTGGCTGGCGGTACAGGAGGAGAATCCGGATGACCGCCAGGCCCGGCAGGGCCTGCAGCGCGCCCGCCAGGGCCTGCAACAGCAAGCCGATGCGCTGCTGGTACGGCCGCTGAAGCAGCGCGAGGCACTGGCCGAGGCCAGCCGCCAGGCACTGGTGCTGCTCAGCCTGGCGCCGAAGGACGAGAAAGTGCGCGCACTGCAGGGGCGGGTCGAGACCGCGCAGCGCGTGGTGGCGTACAACCGCGCCGGCGAAGAGGACCTGCGCTCGGACCGGATTGGCGAGGATGGCGACGGCGCCATCGGCAACTTCCGTGAGGCGCTGGCGCTGGATGAGCGCAATGGGCGTGCGCGGCAAGGACTGGCGGCCGCCGAGAGCGGGTTGATCCGTCGTGCCGAGGACGCCGCACGGGCACGGGATTTCGCCGGCGCGGGCACCTGGCTGGCCGAGGCAAGCAAGGTGCGCGAATCGTCGCCGACCATCGCCGACGCGTTCGAACGCATCGAACAGATCCGTGCCGCCACGCTGCTGCGATTGCGTGATGACGGCCTGCGCGACCTGGCGACACCACAGGGACTGAAGCCGGCGCGTGAAAAGCTGGCCGAGGCCCTGCGCATCGCCCTGCCGGGCGATGCGGTGGTGGGCCAGCTGCGCGAACGCATCGACCTGGCCACCCACTACGGCAGCTTCCGTCCCGGGCAGGTGTTCAGCGATGCCATGCGCGATGGCGGGCGGGGGCCACAGATGGTGGTGGTGCCGCATGGTGGTTTCCAGATGGGGGCCGGCGATGCCGAGCCGGGTGCCAGTGATGCCGAGCGTCCGTCGCACTATGTGCGCTTCGATCGCGGCTTCGCGATGGCGATCACCGAGGTCACTGTCAGCGATTTCGAGCGCTACGTGAAGGCGACCAGCGCGCGCCCGCGCGCAACCCGCCGTGGCCATTCGGTGGTCTATGACGAGCGCAGCGGCAACTTCATCCGCCGCAGTGGCGTGGATTGGCGCTCGGACTATGACGGCGGTCGTGCGCTGGGCAACTCACCGGTGATGCACGTGAGCGTGCGTGATGCCGAGAACTACGCGACGTGGCTGTCCGAGCAGACCGGGCGCAGCTACCGCCTGCCCAGCGAGGCCGAGTTCGAATATGCGCTGCGCGCCGGCAGCAGCGGCCGTTACCCCTGGGGGGATGCCGGCACACCACCGCCGGGCAGTGGCAATTTCACCGGCAGCAAGGACGTATCGCCGTCGGGGCGGCACTGGCACAACGCGTTCATCGGCTATGGCGATGGCTGGTGGGGACCGGCGCCAGTCGCCACGTTCCAGGCCAATGCCTTCGGCCTGCACGATATGGGCGGCAATCTGAGCGAATGGGTCGCCGACTGCTGGCACGCCAGCTACCGCCGGGCCCCTTCCGATGGCGCGGCCTGGTTCAACCCGGGTTGCCGGTCCCGGGTCATCCGCGGTGGCAACTGGGCCAACGCGCCGGAGCAGACCCGTGCGGCCTGGCGGCAGTCGCAGGATTCGGATACCACCAACGCACGTATCGGTTTCCGGCTGGTGCGCGGTATCTGAGCGGGCCCGGCTTCACCCTCCAATGGCGTCGGCACACTAAGATTGTGCCGTGCCCGCCGGCCGGCGGGGCCTGCCGGACGACCGCCCGATGCGCAACGATCCCTTTTCCCGCTCGCCCCAAGGCCCGCAGCGGCGTGGCCTGTTCGGCAACATCCGCTGGTGGGTGCTGCTGCTGGCCGCCGGCTACGCGGTGTTCTACTGGTTCTCCAACCGAACGGTCGATCCCTATACCGGCGAGAAGGTGATGATCGACAGCAGCCTGGACGCGCGCCAGGAGACTGCGCTGGGGCTGCAGGCCTACCAGCAGATCCTGTCGCAGGAACGGCCGATGGATCCCAACGCGCCAATCGCACGCGACGTGCGCGACATTGCCCAGCGGCTGATCGCCAAGGTCGATGTGGTGGAGACCGCGCTGGCGCAGGAGCATGGCGTGCAGCCGGCGCATTTCGCACGGGATTTCCAATGGGAAGTGAACGTGATTCCCTCCGACCAAGCCAACGCGTTCTGCCTGCCGGGCGGCAAGATGGCGGTCTATACCGGCCTGGTGCCGGTGGCGCGTACGCGCGATGCGATGGCGGTGGTGATGGGCCACGAGATCGCGCACGCACTGCTGCGGCATGGCGCCCAGCGCATGGCGCAGCAGAAGCTGACCCAGATCGGCCAGGTGGCCGGTGCCGCCAGCGGCATGGATGCACAGCAGCAACAGATGATGATGTCGGCGATGGGCTACGGTTACCTGTTGCCCTACGCGCGCAGCCACGAGACGCAGGCCGACGAAGTGGGGCTGATGCTGGCCGCAGCGGCATGCTTCGATCCGCGCGAGGCGGTGCCGTTGTGGCAGCGCATGGGACAGGCCAGTGGCGGCCAGGCGCCGCCGGAGTTCGCGTCCACCCATCCGAACCCGGGTACGCGCATCCAGAACCTGCAGGCGCTGATGCCGAAGGCGCTCGAGTACCGGCAGAAGTTCTGCGAGCAGGCGAAGTAGGGCGTTGCTCGGCAGGGCTGCGCCCTGCACCCGCCGAAGCCAGAGCAACAGCAACAGCAACAGCGGGTATTCCGTGGGATGGCGGGGTGGGTCCGGTTGCGGGAGACGCCGTAAACCCGTCCATGGGGGCTTGGCCGCGGC
>NZ_JASJSU010000085.1:0-17423 GCF_030237045.1 Stenotrophomonas maltophilia group sp. Smal17 | reverse complement strand
TGAATTCTGCGCAACTGCCGGCCAGCGGCCGGCACGACCGGGCAAGCTGGAACTGACCCCTGCCCGGTGACTATGGGACAATAGGCCGCCCGCACGTCCGCGGCCGCCTCCCGATTCCGACAGAACCATGACGCAGCCTACCCGTCGCCAGTTGGCCAACGCCATCCGCTTCCTTGCCGCCGATGCGGTTGAAACCGCAAAGTCCGGCCACCCCGGCATGCCCATGGGCATGGCCGACATCGCCGAAGTCCTCTGGAACGACTACCTCCGCCATAACCCGAGCAACCCGCACTGGTTCAACCGCGACCGTTTCGTGCTGTCCAACGGCCACGGTTCGATGCTGCAGTACGCGCTGCTGCACCTGAGCGGTTACGACCTGCCGATCGAGCAGCTGAAGCTGTTCCGCCAGCTGGGCAGCCACACCGCCGGCCATCCGGAACGCCACGAGACCCCGGGCGTGGAAACCACCACCGGCCCGCTGGGCCAGGGTTTCGCCAACGCCGTGGGCTTTGCCCTGGCCGAGAAGCTGCTGGCACAGCGCTTCAACCGCCCGGAGCTGGAAGTGGTCGACCACCGCACCTGGGTGTTCATGGGCGATGGCTGCCTGATGGAAGGCGTGTCGCATGAAGCGGCATCGCTGGCCGGTACCTGGGGCCTGCACAAGCTGGTCTGCTTCTGGGACAACAACCACATCTCCATCGACGGCAACGTCGAGGGCTGGTTCACCGACAACACCCCGGAGCGTTTCGAGGCCTATGGCTGGAACGTGGTCCGCGATGTTGATGGCCACGACCCGGACAGCATCAAGGCCGGCATCGAGGCCGCGCTGTCGCAGAGCGACAAGCCGACCCTGATCTGCTGCCGCACCACCATTGGTTTTGGTTCGCCGAACAAGGCGGGCAAGGAATCCAGCCACGGCGCACCGCTGGGCAAGGACGAGCTGGAAGCCACCCGCAAGCAGCTGGGTTGGGAATACGGTCCGTTCGAGATCCCGCAAGCGATCTACGACGGTTGGCGCGCCAATGGCGCCGGCACCCTGCGCCAGGCCGAGTGGGAGCAGCTGTTCGACAAGTACGCCAGCCAGTATCCGGCGGAAGCGTCCGAGCTGACCCGTCGTTCGCACGGCGAGCTGCCGGCCGACTTCGTTGCCAAGGCCGATGCCTACATCGCCCAGGTGGCCGCCGAAGGCCCGACGATCGCCTCGCGCAAGGCCTCGCAGCTGGCCATCGAAGCCTACGCCCCGCTGCTGCCGGAAATTGTCGGCGGCTCGGCCGACCTGGCGCACTCCAACCTGACCCTGTGGAAGGGCAGCACGTCGGTCGCCAGCGACGACGCCAACGCCAACTACGTGTACTACGGCGTGCGCGAGTTCGGCATGACCGCGATTGCCAATGGCCTGGCGCTGCACGGTGGCTTCATTCCGTTCGACGCCACCTTCCTGGTGTTCAGCGATTACGCGCGCAACGGCGTGCGCATGAGCGCGCTGATCCCGGCCCATGCCATCCACGTCTACACCCACGACTCGATCGGCCTGGGCGAAGACGGCCCGACCCACCAGCCGGTGGAGCACCTGGCCTCGCTGCGCTACATCCCGAACAACGATGTGTGGCGCCCGTGCGATGCGGTCGAGTCGGCAGTGAGCTGGAAGGCCGCGATCACCCGCCAGGACGGCCCGAGCTGCCTGGTGTTCAGCCGCCAGAACCTGCCGCACCAGCCGCGCAACGCCGAGCAGATCGCCCAGATCGAGCGCGGTGGCTACGTGCTGGCCGATGCCGCCGGTACCCCGGACGTGATCCTGATCGCGACCGGTTCGGAAGTCTCGCTGGCGACCGAAGCCAAGGCTCAGCTGGATGCGGCCGGCCTCAAGACCCGCGTGGTCTCGATGCCGTCCACCGACGTGTTCCTGCGCCAGGATGCGGCCTACCGCGAATCGGTGCTGCCGAACGCCGTGCGCAAGCGCGTGGCCGTGGAAGCCGGCGTCACCGGCTTCTGGCGCCAGTTCGTCGGCCTGGACGGTGCGGTGATCGGTATCGACACCTTCGGTGCCTCGGCCCCGGCCGACCAGCTGTACAAGCACTTCGGCATCACCACCGCCCACGTGGTGGAAGCTGCGAAGTCGCTGTAAGCCGCCTCGCGGTGCAACAAGGGAAAGGCCGGCACACGCCGGCCTTTTTCGTTCTTCAGAGTGGAGAAAAAGGGGACGGAGGGGATTAAGTCGTTTGTGCACATGCGACTTATCTTCTCCGTCCCCTTCTCCTTTGCCCGAAATGTTCCACCCAGCGGCACCAGTGTCGCGTTGGCCTCTTCATCTGACCTGCATTCCTTGCGAAAAGGAGGGCCTGCCGAGGCACCCTCAGAAGTGGTCATGGACAAGAAGATCGGCGCAGAAAACCATGGTGGATTTGCGGGGTGTAAGGTGATGCCTTACACTGGTGCCGCGTGATCGTCAGCTTCAGGCACAGGGGTCTGAAGGCGCTCTATGAACGGGGCGACATTTCAGGCGTTCGTGCCGATCATGCGGGGCGGTTGCGGCGCTTGCTTCACCAGCTGGACCAAGCCCAGCGTCCTGGAGACATGGGCTTGCCTGGAAATCGCCTGCATCCTCTGCGCGGAAGCTATAGCGGCTACTGGGCTGTAAGTGTCTCCGCGAGTTGGCGATTGGTATTCCGCTTTCGTGGGCTCGACGTCGAATTGGTCGATTACCTCGATTACCACTAGGAGTCTGCTCGATGCCGTTGCATGATCCGCCGCATCCCGGGGAATCGCTGCGCGAAGACATACTGCCGGCGATCAGCATGTCCATCAGTGCGCTGGCGCAGCATCTTGGTTATTCCCGCGGACAGCTGTCGACCATCATCAACGGGCACGCCGGTATCTCCGCGGAGCTTGCATTCCGCCTTGAGCTTGCAGGTCTGGGCAATGCGCGCATGTGGCTGGCAATGCAGGCGGCCTATGACCTGTGGCAGGTCGAGCATCGAGAGCATCCACCGATTGCCCGCCTGCATCTTGAGGATTCGGCGAGGATCGGACAGTAGATCCGCGCCATGCGTGGATGAAAAAAGGGACGGAGGGGATCAAGTCGTTTGTGCAGAAACGACTTAATCCCCTCCGTCCCCTTTTTTCAGGCGGTGCGCGCCAGCGCCAGGCGCAGCAGGCGTGCGTCCAGGCGCTCGGCGAAATCCTTCGGTGCCTGCAGGCCCATGCGCTGCAGGTACACCGCATCGCCATCACCGGCCGGTTGGCGCAGCGCCGCCCACACCGTGCGCAATTTGTCGCCACGGGTCTGCGTGTTGGCCTTCAGCCAGCCCAGCGCCTTCACCAGCACCTGCTCGATCTCGTTGAAGTCGCTACCCAGCGGATAGTCGGGAAGGCTGCCATCGGCGCGGAACGGTGCCAGTGCCGCGGCCAGTGACTGTGGGGTATTGCGCTGCAGGCGTTCGGGATCCGGCGGCGTGGCCCTCAACAGCTTGCGCGCGGCGTGCGCCTGCTGCAGCAGGCCGGACTGGAACGGTGCCTCGGTGATCGCGGCCATCGCCTGCACGCAGTCCTCGTCGGTCAACCCGCGCAGATCGGCGATGCCGTATTCGTTGAGGTAGATGTCGCGCAGGTGGCGCGGGATGGTGGTGTGGCCATAGTTCCAGCGCACATTGGATTCGCGCTGGCCCTTGTCGTCGCGCGCGGCGCGGAACATCAGCACGCTGCGGGCTTCCGGCAGGGCATGTGCCATCGCCACGAAGTTGTACTGGCCGCCCACCCCGGATACCACGCGGCCGTCATCCAGCGCGTCCGAGACCGCCGCACCCAGTGCGGTGGCCATCATGCAGGAGTTGAAGAAGCGCGCATGACGGCGCTGCAGGCGTTCCAGTGTTTCGTTGCCGCCGTACAGCTGGTTGATCTCGCTGATGCGGCGCATGCCGATCGCGCGGCATTCGTCTTCCGGCAGGGTGCGCAACCATTCGTAGAACTCCGGTGAGCCCAGGTAGAACGCGCCGTGCAGGTACTCGCCCTCGGCGTCCAGCGTGGCATGGTCGATCGACAGCGTGCTACCGTTCTCGATGCGCTGCATCAGCGCGAGGTCGTCGTGCACCTTGCGCTTGATCACCCCGGTCTGTACCAGCCGCCGGAAGCCCTCGTTGAGCATTTCACTGCAGCCGTACAAGCCCACTTCAAAGGGGTCCAGCCCGCCGATTTCCTGCACCAGCGGATGGCTGGCCAGCTGTGGGTCGAGTGCATGCAACACGCGGCGATAGCGCGCATTGTCGGTATGGCGCAGCACCAGTGCGTGGCTGAGCGCATCGGCCAGCGTACCAATGCCGATCTGCAGCGTGCCGCCATCGCGCACCAGGGTGCTGGCATACAGGCCGATGGCATAGTCGGCATCGCCAACCGGCTGCCGCGGCAGGCCGAACAGCGCCGGGTACGGCGGCGGCGGGGTGATCACCAGATCGAAGAACGACACATCGACGGTGGCCGAGCCGCCCAGGTAGGGCAGCTGCGGATCGATCTCGGCGACCAGCAGCGGGCGCGGCAGTCCGCGCGCGGCGATGGCATCCAGCGTGTCCTGGGTAATGTCGTTGTTGCACGACAGCGAGAGCCGCCGGTCATCCGGCCGCATCGCCACTTTCTGCACGATCACCTGCGGCGCGCGCTGGGCGACCGCATCGGCGGCGTGGGTGTAGTTCAGGCTGGTATAGCTGGACTGCGCCTGCCGCGAACCGAGCAGGGCGCCGGACTGCATGTAGAACTCTTCCACCTGCACATGTGCCGGCAACGCGTCGCGCGCGATCGCATCGGCATAGGCCAGGCGCGGGAAATCGTCGCCAAAATGGCGCTGCGCGAACGGGGCCATGAAGCGCGCTTCCAGGCCATTGCCGCGCGCCTTCGGCGGGTTCAGCGACAGCGCGGTATACAGCTGCAGTGGCCGCGACGGATCCTGCTCGACGCGTGCATACAGCGCATTGAGCAGCCGATGCGGCTTGCCCAGTGCCAGTGGCGCCCCGATCCGCAGCGGCCCGTCCACGCGCGTAAACAACCAGTCGACAGCGGCGTCCAGGTCGGTGAGGTGTTCGGTCATTCGGGGCGGTCCTGCGTCTGGGGGGAGTGCCGGCATTACAGCATGTCGGGCTTGAACCGCCGTCGACGCGAGACTTCGGCGCCGGACACCATGAACTGCCCATCGCCGCGGTAATGCACCGTGCGCGGCAGTTTCGGCCGCGGCGCCACGTGCGCACGCACGATTTCCCAGATGAACAGGTTGCTCGATTCCACCTGGCTGTCGTCATGAAGGCGGCACTCGAAGCACGAATGGCATTGCCCGACCAGCGGCGCGCCGACCTCGCGCGCGGGCAGTGCATCCAGCCCGAAACGGGCGAATTTGTCGACCTCGCGGCCGCTGCAGTTGCCGATGTCCACGACCGTATCGAGCAGCTCCACGCCGGGAACATTGATCACGCACTCGCCGCTGCCGCGCGCCAATGCGTGGCTGTGGTTCTCGTGCCACAGGTAGGTGGCGACCAGCGAAGGCGAGAAGCCCATCACCATGTGCCAACCCATCGTCATCAGGTTGCGCTGGCCGCGCCACGCGGTGCTGACCAGCACGATCGGACCGGGTTCGAGGAAGCGGCGGGCCTGCTCGACCGGGAAATCTTCCTTGGGCAGCGCTTTCATCCGGGGCCTGGGGCGGGAGGCACCGATGCTGGCGCAGCCGGGATGAACCCGGAGTCGAGGGGCTTGACATGAGGTTCGATTACGCGCGTAATCAATTCGTCGATTACGGATGTAAACCATGACCCCGATCAGCGAAGCCGAAGCCGTTGTGATGGAGGTGCTGTGGCAGCAGGCACCGCGTAGCGCCGACGAGGTGGTGGCCGCACTGGCCCACCGCGACTGGGCCGAGCCGACTATCAAGACCCTGCTCAACCGCCTGCTGACCAAGGGCGCGATCGCCGCCGAACGTGATGGCCGGCGCTATCTTTACCGGCCGCTGCTGCAGCGCCAGGCGTGGGTGGAGGCACAGAGCCAGGACTTCATCGGCCGCGTCTTCGAAGGCCGGGTGGCACCGCTGGTGGCGCACTTCAGCGAACGCGGCCAGCTGAGCGCGCAGGACATCGCCGAACTGAAGAAGCTGATCCAGGAGCTGGACCATGACTGAGCTGCTCGACGGACTATGGCAGGCCAGCCTGTGGCTGGCGGTGGGCGTGGTCGTGCTGGCCACGCTGCGGCCGTTGCTGGTGCGACTGGGGGGCGCTGGATTGGCCTATCGCAGCTGGTGGTTGCTGCCCTTGCTGATGGTGGCGCTGCTGGTGCCGTTGCCCCGGGTTGCATTGCTGCAGCAGGTGCCGACGCTGCCGCTGAAGGTGATGCCGGGCGCCCTCGAGGGCGCGAGCGGTCATGCGCTGCCATGGGCCGGTCTGCTGCTGGTGGCCTGGGTACTGGGGATGGGCGTCTGCCTGCTGCGCGAGCTGCGTGCACAGCGGCGCTTCGAGCGGCGCATGGGCCCGTTGCGGCCGCGTGCCGATGGCAGCTGGCAGGCCAGCGGTGATCCCGGGCTGCCGGCGCTGGTCGGTTTGTGGCGGCCGCGCATCGTGGTCGGCCCGGCGTTCGACCAGCAGTTCAGCGCACAGGAGCAGGACCTGATCCTGCAGCACGAGCGCAGCCACCGTCGCAATGGTGACCACTGGGCCAATGGTGCGCTGCTGCTGATGCGCACGGTGTTCTGGTTCCACCCGCTGTTGCCCTGGGCCGCACGCCGTTTCCTGCGCGAGCAGGAACTGGCCTGTGATGCCCGCACCATGGCCCCGCAGCCTGCGCTGCGCGGCCTCTACGCCAGCACGCTGCTGAAAGCGCAGCTGGTCCATCCGGTTGCGCCCGCGGTCTGCCATTGGCGCAGCCAACCCGTGTTGAAGGAGCGTATCGCCATGTTGAAGCAGTCCAAGCGGAAGGCATTGCCGTGGGTGTCGGGCCAGGTGCTGGTGATCGGGGTGTGCCTGGGGATGGGAGCGGTGGCGTGGGCCAGCCAGGGCGGTACGGCGGGAGCGCCGAGGATCGGGGTCGAGCCGTTTGAACACGCTCAGGAAGACGCAGCCAGGGCTGGGCTGGACCGACCCGTCCAGGTCGACAAGATGCCGCCGCCGTCCTATCCGAAGTCTGCGGCCGAACAACGCCAGGTGGGCGTGGTGAACCTGCGCGTGGAGGTGGATGCACAGGGGCGTCCCGCCGATGTCCAGGTGCTCAGCGCTACCAATCCGGGCGTGTTCGATGCGGTATCGGTGGCTGCTGCGCGCAGCTGGACCTATCGTCCGGCAATGAAGAACGGTAAGCCGGTGGCCGCTGCCGTGCGTATTCCGATCACCTTCGCGATGGACGACACCGAGGACGCGAAGTGAAGCGCGCGCCGCTGTTGATGATGGCGGCGCTGTTGGCAGGGTGCGCGACCCAGGGTCGGCTGGCCACCGTCGATACCCGCAGCGAGAATGTCGGCCACCAGCGCCTGCGGCCGCAGACCGGCGACGGCGATGGACAGGTGCAGGCGTACTCGCTGGGCGCGAGCGAGGGCTACCGGATGCCGCAGCTCTA
The DNA here is from genome assembly GCF_030237045.1 of Stenotrophomonas maltophilia group sp. Smal17. NCBI lineage: Bacteria > Pseudomonadati > Pseudomonadota > Gammaproteobacteria > Lysobacterales > Lysobacteraceae > Stenotrophomonas > Stenotrophomonas maltophilia group sp. Smal17. Next base: position 9,848 of record NZ_JASJSU010000085.1, on the reverse strand, counting down.
CGCGGCACCGGACCCGGAGGTCGGTGATCGTGATCCGCGCGCGGAACTGGCACCGACCACCATCTGCCTGCAGGTGGTGGTGGACGCCGATGGCGGTGTGGAACGCAGCCTGCCATTGACCGATCGTGCTGAGTGCACAGCCGGGGCCGCACCTGAGAACGCGCCCTTGTTGCAGGCGGCTCAGTACGCGGTGGCGATGTGGAAGTACTCCTCGGCGGCGGTCTGCCATTTCGCACCGGGCAAGGTGCCGGCGGATCGCGGCGATTGCCGCGGCGCGGAGCGCATCGAGCCGGTGGCGGTGACCCTGCAGTACGCCTTCACCTTCGAGATCGTGAAGGGGCAGCATGTGGTGCGGATGCAGGGGCGGTAGCGGCGGGCTTGCTGTCGGGCACGAAGATGTAAGAGGGTTGTTGACAATAGCCGGTTCCGGGCGTAACCCGGTGGCTGGCGGCACCATGAGCCGCAACTTCAATGGCGCCAGGCCGGATGGGAAGAATCTGGAAGATGTTCTGGATCCCAGGAAGGACAGAACCATCGTGAGAGGGTGCAGCTATGCGAGCCAATAGCAAGAGGCTGCTTTTCCTTGCCTGCCTGGGCTGCCTCGGTGCATGTACGCACCGCGACGGCGACGCTCCAACGCCGATGAGCCGCGAGTTCGGGGTGTGCATTTTCCTTCGGGCCGGTGACAGCTACCACGTGAAGGCCCCGGGACTGGATTTTGAACAGGGATTGTTGAAGCTGGCTGGCAAGGACATTGATGTCTACATCGGGAATCATCCTTCCTACGATGGCGTTCGATGGAACCGGGATCTGAGCCCGACCCGTGGATTCGTGCTGGTCGGCACGGAGCATTCAAGAGGTAAGGATCGAGTGCTGCTCGGCAACAAGCGCGCAGACCAGAAAGGCCTGATCTACGTGCAGTTCATGGGTGTTGACCTTGCGGCGCAGGTTCCCGTTCTGACGCGCAAGGATCTGGTAGTGGATTGTGGACTGGATTGAGGTAAGCGGGTCTGCGAAGGTCCAGCAGCCAATACCCGCCCTTACCCCGTTCTTCTCGCCGCGGGATCTCACATGAAGCGTTCGCTTTTACTCGTTCTGCTGATGCTGGCATCAGGCTCGACGGCTGCAGCGGTTTCAGTGCACATCGGGGGCAAGCCAACGGAGCTTCTGACCGCGCAATCTCCGGGTATGAAGGTCGAAGTGCGACTGGGCATTCGTGCTACAACGGCCGACGACCCGCGCTACGTAGTCTGCGAAGGCGCGCGCCCCTGCAAAGGAGTGCAATCGCTGCAGATCCGAGTCAATGGTGCTGCCTTGGTTGTTCCGCGCTCCGCCTATTTCGATCTGGTGGATCTTTCCAGTGCGACGATTGATCTCAGCTCCAAGGGCGGCAGCCTGATGTTGCAGGGCGGGGATGCCTCAGAGAGTTACAACGTGCGTATTCGGTTCAGTAAAAACCGGGTCCTGTCGAGAGAGATCTTTGTTGGAACGTCTCAGGATGACCTGTTGGAGGAAACCACCTATCACGAGGCGAGCATCGGATAGGCGCTTCTCTTGCTGTCCTCCTGGACCTCAGGCCCCGCCCTGGATGTTGGCCTTCACCGCCGGCTGCATCAGCTTGGGTTCTTCCAGCGTGGCATCGCGGGCCTGGCGCACGCTGACGAACTCCGCCTCGGCCACGCCAGCGTGCACATGGATGTTGTGCGCGCGCTGTTCGCCGATGGTGGTCTCATTGGCGAAGTCGCGACCACCCGGGCCGTAGTCGTGGCAGACGAACACGCGCGTCGCATCGGGCAGCGCCAGCAGGCGCTGGATTGAACGGTACAACTGCGCGGCGTCACCGCCCGGGAAGTCGCAGCGGGCGGTGCCGCCGTCGGGCATGAACAGCGAGTCGCCGGTGAACAGCGCATCGTCGATCAGATAGGCAATGCTGTCGCTGGTGTGACCGGGCACGGCGATCACCTGGCCGCGCAGTTCGCCAAGCGCAAAGATTTCGCCATCGCTGAACAGGTGGTCGAAGATTTCATCGGCCGCTGGCAGCTGCAGGCCATAGCGCGGCGCAAAAGTGGCTTGCACCGCGCGGATGCCTTCGCCGATCGCCAGCGTGGCCTGCGGGAAGTGCTGCTTGAGCCGGCGCCCGGCCGACACATGGTCGGCGTGGGCATGGGTTTCCAGCAGCCAGCGCAGCTGCAGGCCCTGTTGCTCGATGGCCTGCAACGCGGCGTGCAACGGCGATTCGCTGCTGGCGTCAGTATCCGGGTCGTAGTCCAGGACCGGGTCGATCAGCGCTGCCTCGCCACTGGCCGGGTCACTGACCAGGTAGCTGAAGGTATTGCTGTCACGGTGGAAGAACGACTGCACCTGGGCCGGCATTGGATTGCTCCTCAGCGCGTGCCGAGCACGCGGTTCAGCAACTGTGCCAGGTTCTCACCGGCCAGTCGCAGCTGCGCTTCAGCCAGCGGCCGGTAGCGCTCGGTGTATTCGTCGCCGATTTTACGCGATGCCGGATAAACGCCAGCTTGCATGGAGATGCGGCAGCTGGCCTCGGCCCACGTCCGCGGGTCGCGCTGCGGGTTGGACTGGCGCGCCAGCTTCGGCGCACGCTGGCTCTGCAATAGTGGCAGATAGGCGGCGTCGTCCAGCTTGCGGGTGTTGAGCATGCCGCTGTCCCACAGCGAGTGCAGGTTGGTACCACGGTTGCCGAACTGCAGCTGGAAATCGTTGCCGCCCTTGTCGTGGGCATAGCCGGCGTGCATCGGCTGGTGGATGTCGCCGACCAGATGCACGACGAACTTCAGCGCCTGCAGGCGCTCGCCGTCGGTCAGGCTGCGGTCGCCGAGGATGGCGCTCTGTGCCTTCAGCGCCTCGACGATGCAGTTGCCGTTTTTGCAGTGCTTAGGTGCTTCGTAATGGCAGTTGTCTTCGGCGATGTTGACGTAGTGCCAGCCGGCCGAGCGACGGCCCAGGCCCGGGTCCTTGGCGCGCAGCTGATCGGCCCAGGGCGCGATGCTGGCGAGGGTGGCGTCCGGTTCAGTGGCCAGCAGGCGATCCACTTCGGCGCGGGCGGCAGGGGTGAGTCGGGCGTCTGCGACTTCGGCGACAAGGCGGTGGCCTTGCGCGCCCCATGCATGGGCGGGGGCGGAGACGGACAGCAGGGCCGGCGCCAGGGCGGCGGCGAGGAAGAGGGAGTGCAGGGCTTTCATGCGCACATTCTAGCCGGGGGTAGGTGGATTGAAGAGCGGCGCGTTCCTGTTTCGAAGTGGGTGGGCTGCAGGGGCAGGCGCTGCGGGACACGCTGCAAGTACATCCCTGTAAGCTCGGCCGCGGCATCCATGCCGCGGACGGTCCCGCAGCGCCTGCCCCTGCAGCCCCCATCAGACATGGCCGCGGAGGCGAATGCAAAGGTCAAAGCAACATCAAAATCAAATGCAGGATCAAAACCTGCCTCCTGCAATTGCAGGCAACCATTACGCCTCGGATGTACAGGTTCTGCTTCTGCTCTTGCCTTTGCTTGAGCTGGCACGCGCGCAGTGATGGGAAGGGGCGAGGCGGGGAGCGGGGCCGGGACCGTTGGCGCCATGGATGGCGCCATCGAGCCCCCATGGATGGGTTTACGGCGTGTCCCGGCTCCGCTCCCCGCCTTGCCCAGCTTCAGAACTGCTCTTGCTCTTCAAGAACAAAAAAAAAGCCCCGGCAATCACCGGGGCAACATGCTGCGAGGGTTTTGCGTGTAGCGGGGGAGCGGGGGCGAAGCCCCCGCGCTCAACACACCGCTTAGAACTTGAAGACGTAGGACGCGCCGTAGACCAGCGGGTCGATGTTGACCGTGCCGATCTTCTCGCCGTTCAACTTCACCTTGCTGTCGATGTCGATCCAGCGCATGTCCACGCGCAGGGCGCCCTTCTCGCTGATCGCGAAGTCCACGCCCACATGCGCGGCCAGGCCCCACGAATCCTGCAGCTTCAGGCGGCTGTCCTTCAGCGCACCGGTGGTGTCTTCGCTGAAGAAGGTCGTGTAGTTCACGCCCGCACCGATGAACGGCGACACCTTGCCCTTGCTGTTGAAGTGGTACTGCAGGGTCACCACCGGCGGCAGCTGCTTGGTGCTGCCGACGCGGCCGAGGCCGTTGATGTTGATGTCGTGCTTGAACGGCAGCGCGGCCAGCACTTCGATGCCCAGGTTGTCGGCGATGAAGTACTCACCGGTGATGGTCGGCTTGACGTCGTTGTCGACGTCGACCTTCAGGGTGCCGTTGGCCAGCCAGCCGTTGTTCGACTTCGGCGCCACCTGGTGCACGCCGGCCGAAACGGTCCAGTCGCCCTTGGACTGGGCCATGGCGGGGGCGGCGGCGAGGGACAGGGCGGCGGCCAGGCCGGCCAGGATCAGGGGGGAGGTCTTGCGCATGGGGGTGATCTCGTTGCTGGGTGGATGGGGCCAGTGTCGGCCTCACGCCGCGCTAACGCTTTGATCCGGATCAAATCCTGTCCGCCGGCCTTCCGCCGGAGGCGCTGGCCCACGGTGGCCAGCCCCGGTTTGCTAGACTTGTGGGCCCTATCCATCCCGCCGCACCTGTCGCGGCCGCAGGAGCTTGAGAACATGGCAATCAAGGTTGGTATCAACGGTTTCGGTCGCATCGGGCGCAACGTCCTGCGCTCGGCGGTGCTGAACTTCGGCGACGACATCGAAATCGTGGCCATCAACGATCTGCTGGAGCCGGACTACCTGGCGTACATGCTCAAGTACGACTCCGTGCACGGCCGCTTCAAGGCCGAGGTGTCGGTGCAGGGCAACGACCTGCTGGTCAACGGCAAGAAGATCCGCCTGACCCAGGAACGCGACCCGGCCAACCTGAAGTGGGACGAAGTCGGCGCCGACGTGGTGCTGGAAGCCACCGGCCTGTTCCTGACCAAGGAAACCGCGCAGAAGCACATCGATGCCGGCGCCAAGAAGGTGATCATGTCGGCCCCGTCGAAGGACGACACGCCGATGTTCGTCTACGGCGTCAACGACAAGACCTACGCCGGCCAGGCGATCATCTCCAACGCCTCGTGCACCACCAACTGCCTGGCCCCGCTGGCCAAGATCATCAACGACAAGTGGGGCATCAAGCGCGGCCTGATGACCACCGTGCACGCGGCCACCGCCACCCAGAAGACCGTCGATGGCCCGTCCAACAAGGACTGGCGCGGCGGCCGTGGCATCCTGGAAAACATCATTCCGTCGTCCACCGGTGCGGCCAAGGCCGTCGGCGTGGTCATCCCGGAACTGAACAAGAAGCTGACCGGCATGAGCTTCCGCGTCCCGACCTCGGACGTGTCGGTGGTCGACCTGACCGTCGAGCTGGAAAAGGAAGCCACCTACGCCGAGATCTGCGCTGAAGTGAAGGCGCAGAGCGAAGGCCCGCTGAAGGGCATCCTGGGCTACACCGAAGACAAGGTGGTGGCCACCGATTTCCGCGGCGAAACCTGCACCTCGGTGTTCGACGCCGATGCCGGCATCGCCCTGGACGGCACCTTCGTCAAGCTGGTGACCTGGTACGACAACGAGTGGGGCTACTCGAACAAGTGCCTGGAAATGGCCAAGGTCATCGCCGCCAAGTAAGGCCGGTGTAGATCGAAGACGGACCCCGGCCTGGCCGGGGTTCGTCGTTTATGGGGCCAGCCCTGTCGTAGCATGGGGCGGTCGACCGCTGCCGCTGGGGCGCGGGAACGCAATGGAAGCACGCAATGGAAGCACTGATAGCCCTGGTCGTACTGGTCCTGCTGGCCATCCCGCTGCTGCTGGTAGTGGCGTTGGTGATGATTGCCGGCCTGCGCCGTCGTGTCGCCGCGCTGGAAAGCGCGATGGCCGCTGTGCCTGCCGCTGCCAAGCCGGCCGTCACCACGCCCGCGCCTGAACGGCCGGTGGTCACGCCCGCGGCCAGTGCCGATCCACCGTTCCTGCGGCCGGTCGCTGCGGCTGCACCGCAACCTCCAGAACCGCCGGTGCGAGAGGTCGCGCCCGCCGAGGCACCTGCGCCCCGTCCTGCTGCACCACCGCCGGTACCGCCGGTGCCGGTGCAGCCGCCGTTGCCGCCAGAACCGGCGCTGCCGAATTTCATCGAGCGCGGCATCGGTGCGGTCAAACGCTGGTTCACCGAAGGCAACGTACCGGTCAAGATCGGCATGCTGGTGCTGCTGGCCGGTGTCGCCGCGCTCCTGAAGTACGTCAGCGACCAGGGTTGGCTGGTGTTGCCGATCGAACTGCGCCTGGCTGGCGTCACCGTCGGCGCGTTGGGGCTGCTCGCGTTTGGCTGGCACCAGCGCGAGCGCCGGCGGATGTTCGCGCTGGCCCTGCAGGGCGGCGCCATTGGCGTGCTGCTGCTGACCATCTTCGCGGCGTTCAAGCGATTCGAGCTGATTCCGCCGGGCTTCGCCTTCGCCAGCTCGATCGCGCTGGTGGCCGGGCTGTGCGTGCTGGCAGTGGTGCAGAATTCGCGCACGCTGGCGGTGCTGGGCATCCTCGCCGGCTTCATGGCGCCGCTGTGGCTGTCCACCGGCAGTGGCAACCACGTGGGCTTGTTCAGTTACTACGCGGTACTCAACGCGGGCATCTTCGCCATTGCCTGGTTCCGCCCGTGGCGCGCGCTGAACCTGCTGGGCTTCGCCTTCACGTTCGGCATCGGTACGTTCTGGGGCGTGCTGCAGTACGCGCCGGACAAGTTCAGCAGCACCGAACCGTTCCTGCTGCTGTTCTTCGCGTTCTACCTGCTGATCCCGCTGCTGTACGCGCGTCGCCAGCCGGCCGGGCGGCGTGACCTGGTCGATGGCAGCCTGGTGTTCGGCACGCCGCTGGTCGCATTCTCGCTGCAGGCGGGCATGTTGCACGAGCAGCCGATGACGCTGGCGCTGTGCGCGCTGGGCCTGGCCGCGATCTATGCGGTGCTGGCGTGGGCGCTGATCAGGCGGGCGTCGTACACCGTGCTGGCGCAGTCGCATGCGGTGCTGGCAGTGGGCTTTGCCACGCTGGCGGTGCCGCTGGCGCTGTCGGCGCGCGCCACCGGCGCGGTATTCGCGCTGGAAGGTGCGGGGCTGGCATGGCTGGGGCTGCGCCAGAAGCGTTGGTTGCCACAGGTGTCCGGTGCGCTGCTGCAGATCGGCGCTGCATTCGCCTTCGTGGCCGGCGGCGATCATTGGCACGAGGATCTGCGCTTCCTGATCAATCCCACCGCCATCGGCGTGTTGCTGCTGGCCGTGGCTGGCTTTGCATCGGCCTGGAGTTACCAGCGCCGGTCGCGCCACGAGATCGCACTGGTCTACTACCTGTGGGGCCTGTTGTGGTGGCTGGGTGGCCTGGTGCATGAGATCACCCGCTTCTTCCCGTACCGCACCGAAGTGGATGCGCTGCTGGTGCTGGTGGCGGTCACGGCATGGCTGGCCGCCGAAGCACAGCGCCGCCAGCCGGCCCTTGCGCTGGGCGTGACGGCACTGGCGATGCTGGCGTTGGGCTTCCCGCTGGCCCTGTTGCAGAGCGATGCCCACCACCAGCCGTTCGCCGGCTATGGCGCGCTGGCCTGGGCGCTGTTCGCGGTGCTGGGCGTGCGCACGTTGCTGTGCCTGCGCCAGGGGGGCAACACCGTGGCACGCATCGCGCAGTTCCTGTGGTGGCTGCTGTGGCCGTCGCTGCTCTCGCTGCTGGCCCTGTGGGGCGGTGGCGAAGCGGGTCTGGCACAGGGCTGGACGACCCTGCTGGTCACGCTGCCGTGGCTGCTGATGGCAGCGCTGTCGTTGTGGCGCTGGAACATGCTGCGCTGGCCGTTGGGTGAAGCGTTCGACCGCGTACGCACGCCGCTGCAATGCGTGCTGTTCGGCCTGCTCTCGATCGGCTGGCTGTTGGGCCAGCTGTTGCCGGGCGACGCTGCCCCGCTGCTGTGGCTGCCGGTGTTGAATCCGGCCGAGCTTGCGCAGTGGCTGAGCCTGCTGCTGCTGGCGCGCTGGCTGTACAGCGATCAGGCGCCGCAGGCACTGCTGAACATCCGCATGCCGTTGCTGTCACTGGCCATCTTCGTTGCGCTGACCAGCGTGGTGCTGCATGGCGTGCATCAGTGGGGCGGCCTGTCGTGGGACGCGTCGATGATGCGCTTCAGCCTGGCGCAGACCAGCCTGACCGTGTTGTGGAGCGTGCTCGGCGTGATCGCCTGGGTCTGGGGCTCGCGCCGCGGCCAGCGCGTGTTGTGGATGGTGGGCGCCGTGCTGATGGGGGTGGTGCTGGCCAAGCTGGTCATCGTCGATCGCCAGCACCTGGGCAACCTGTTGGGCATCGCATCGTTCATCGCTTACGGCCTGCTGTGCACGGTCGTGGGTTATCTGGCACCGGCACCGCCCAGCGCGGCGCCGTCCGTGGAGGAAAAACAATGAGGAAGTGGAGCAGGGCGCTGCTGCCGGTGATGTTCGGCATGCTGGCCGCCGTCGTGGCGCAGGCTGCCGATTACCGCAGCCAGTACGCAGAACAGTGGCCGCTGACGCTGTCCAGTGCGCAGTCCGGCGCCTACAGGGTGGTTCTGGAACCGGCGATCTATCGCCGGGCCGGTGCTGCCGACCTGGGCGATCTGCAGGTGTTCAATGCGGCGGGGCAATCGTTGCCCTCGGCATTGCTGGCGCCGGATCAGCCGCTGGCACAGCCGCCGGTGCAGCGGGAGCTGCCGTGGTTCGCGCTGCCGCCGTTGGCCGAAGCACAGCGCAACGATCTGCAGCTGCTGACCGAACGCGATACCGATGGCCGCGTACGCCGCGTCGAGGCGCGCGTGGGGGGCGGTGCGGTGGCGAACGGGCAGGGCGGTTGGCTGATCGACGCCAGCGTGCTCGGCCAGCAGCCGGTGGCGGCGCTGGTGCTGGACTGGGCCGATAGTGGCCAGCCCTTGCAGGCGCAGGTGCAGCTGGATGCCAGCGATGATCTGCAACACTGGCGTGCGGTCGGGCGCGACATTCCGCTGGTGGACCTGCAGCGCGCCGGCAAGCGCCTGCTGCAGCGCCGCCTGCAGGTGGACGGTGAGGCACGCTACCTGCGCGTGCTCGCGCAGGGCGATGCACGCCTGCCGACCCTGCACAGCGTGCTGGCCGAACTGCCGCCTGCCCCGGCCACGCTGCCGTGGGAATGGCTGTCTCTGGAGCCGGTTTCGAAGGGCAAGGGCGAATACACCTTCGAACTGGACGGTCGATTCCCGGTCGCGCGTGCGGACGTGGCCAGCGCCGACAACAGCCTGGTGCAGTGGACGTTGTTCAGCCGCGATGATGAAGGCGCGGAGTGGCAGCGTCGCAGTGCGCCGTGGATCGCTTACCAGCTGCAGCAGGGCACGCAGGGCCAACGCCAGCAGTCGGCGGCCCAGTCGCTGGGGGGCGTGCATCGCGACCGCTACTGGAAGCTGGTCGCGAATCCTGCCGAAACGGCTACCGCGCCTACGCTGCGCCTGGGCTACCAGCCGGAGGTGCTGGTGTTCCTGAGCCAGGGCGCGGCGCCGTATGCCCTGGCCGTCGGCAGTTCGACCGCGCGCCGGATGGAGGCGCCGATCGGTGTGCTGATCGAGGAACTGCGCCAGCGCAATGATCCGTCATGGCAGCCGACGCTGGCGCGGCTGGAGGGCAGCCCGGAGCCGCTGGCCGGCGAGGCGGCGCTGAAGCCGCAGCACGATTGGAAGTCGTGGTTGCTGTGGGCGTTGCTGGGACTGGGCGTGTTGGTGGTGGGTGGGCTGGCGGTCAGCCTGCTTCGGCAGAAGCCGGCGCCTTCGGCGTAGGTTCCAGCGAACGGCGCAGCCCCTCGTGGGTGGCCGTAGCGTCGGTAGAGTCGAGCTTGCTCGACTGCAAAGCTGCGCT
>NZ_JASJSU010000084.1:0-17654 GCF_030237045.1 Stenotrophomonas maltophilia group sp. Smal17 | reverse complement strand
CAGGGCTGGGGCAACGTGCATGCCAGCGAAGGCCTGCTGCTGTCGGCCAGCCTGCAGGAGCGCGCCGCATCCACGGTGATGGACAACGCCAGCGTGGTGGCGCAGCTCAAAGGCGCCGAACGCAGCCTGGAACAGATGCAACAGACCCTGGCCGAGCAGCAGGTGCCGGGCCTGGCCGAGTACCAGCGCACCCAGCAGCTGCGCGAGCAGATCGACCCGAAGGCACAGGGCCGCTATACCGGCGACGTGAACGGGCAGAGCGCGATGAAGCCCGGCAGCGACGGCCGCAGCCCTGGCGAGCAGCCGGTGGAACGGCTGGGCACGCCGCTGCTGGTGGCCGAAGCGCCGCACCACGTGGCCTGGACCACCGCGGCCAGCGCCGTGGCCTATGCCGGGCAGAACCTGCAGATGACCGTGCAGCAGGACCTGCACGTCAGCGCCGGCGAGACCCTCGCCACCGTGTCCGGCGAGCACGTGTCGCTGTTCGCGCAGAGCGGCCCGCTGCGGGTGATCGCCGCGCAGGGGCCGGTCAGCCTGCAGGCCAACGATGGCGAGCTGGAGCTGCTGAGCGACCAGGCATTGACCATCACCGCCACCGACGAGCGCATCGACGTGCTGGCGCAGACCAAGGTGGTGCTGCAGGCCGGCAGCAGTGCGATCACGCTGGAGGGCGGGAACATCACCTTCAGCTGCCCGGGCGAGTTCAAGGTCAAGGCGGGCGAGCATCCGTTCATGGGCGGGGAGCACGCTGTCCCGTTCATCCCTCCGCTTCCTGGAGGGCTTCAGCGCATTCCCGACTGGATCGCGTTGGACTACCGCGATGTGGAAACACAACAGGCCATGGCAGGCACTCCTTACGAAATCCACTTCAGGAACGGCCCGGTCATCAAGGGAAAGCTGGATGTTGCCGGCAAGGCCCACCATGAGCCCATCCCGAAGCAGGAGGTAGAGAAGGTCGTCTATGAACCCCGCAGCGCTGATACGGAAGACAACTGGCCCGACCTCGAGCTGATCGCCAACCCTCAACAGGGTGCGGGCCGTGGGTGATTCGCGCACCGATCTCCCCAATCAGGCAGCCCCCGTCACCCTGCAGCAGCTTCGCGAAGCGCTCGCCTTCATCAGCGAGCAGTACAGGAGTGCTGTCGACGGCGGCAAGAACGTCTTCGCATGGCTGTGGGAGTCGATCCAGGGGGACTTCAACCAGGAGCGCAGCACCGGGCAGGTCGTATTCGACACCGCCATTTCAATGATCCCCGGCGTGGACCAAGTCTGCGACGTCCGAGACATCATTGCCAACTGCAAGCAGATCAACGACGACAAGAGCAATTCCTGGGCCTGGATCGCGCTGGTCCTGACCCTGATCGGCCTGATCCCCACGCTGGGCTCGCTGCTGAAGGGTGTATTGAAGATCTTCTTCCTCTTCATCCGCCGCTTCGGCTTGAACCATCTTGTGCGCGCTGTGGATGAGGCCATGAGCTGGGTCATCACGCTCCTGCGCCGACGTGAGGTCGCCCAATACTGGAAAGCACTGCGCTGGGACCGCGTGTTCCATGAGCTGGCCAAGCAGACCCGCATCGTGCGTGCACGGGTGACCCAGGCACAGCTGTTGAAAGCCTTCGATCGCGCCGTGCTGCTGATGCGTAGCCTGCTGGGCAAGGTGGCCGACATCCCGATGGTGGGGCGCCGTGCCCAGGAGACCATCGACCTCGTCGTTGGCATCCGGAAGATCGCAGACAACTACATCGGAAAAGTACTGGCCCCCGTACAGCGCATCCTTGACACGATCATCAAGCGCCTTGAATTCGAAGACATGGTGCAGCGACGCGGCATCGTCAACGCCGGCAATTTCCATTTCACCGGAACGCTGCCCGAGGCACATGCCGTGACGTTGATGCGGCGGGTTGATCCGCCGCCTTCGTGGCTTGGTAAAGGAGAGCCAACCAAGAATATGCCGCTCGATCCGTCCGACTATCGTGCACGTGTCGACAAGATGGCGGACAAGGGCTTCCCGAAATTGACCGATGACCAGATCAAGAGTTTTGCCAAAGGCATGTGCGCCGATACGATCAAGGGACCTGCAAAGCTGTATCGCGTGGTCTCACCAGCGAACTTCAGTGCCGGTGCGGACTGGGTTACCGAAGAAGTCTTCAATACGATCATGAAGTCAGCCGACCCGAGGGCCACCTGGCGAAAGCACCTGGCCGTCTGGCCAGACTGGAACCCCAATGGACAGTTCGTCGTCTATGAGCTCAAGGCAGGAGAAGAACTGAAGGTGTGGCGCGGCCCGGCATCTGCCCAGAAGAAAGACGTTCTGCCGGATCACCACCTTGAAGGCGGCTACGAGCAGATCAAGTTCGATGCCGCGTTTGAATACGACGCTGCCGGCACGCCGGGAAAGAGGACGTTGGCCGATAGTTCTGAGTACTACGCCGTCAATGAAGCAACCGGTGCCATGACCAGGAGCAGCATGACCTATGACAAGTGGAAGCTCCTGCCTCCGCATGAGCAGGTGAAATACGTCAGCCTGCGAACCAAGATCAACAACCCTCGCATTCTCGGCCCAATGGACACCGGCTGGGGGACGACCGACTTTGGTACTCAAATGAATGACGTAAAGCTTGGCCTGCCGAACATCTCCGGCCAGAAAATGAATCAATGAACATGAAAATTCAATATCCGGAACTGAATCCGTGGCACAAACGCCAAGCCGCCCTCATCCATCATTTCACCTCGATGGAGTACCTGAAGGGCCTGCTGCCGCAGATCGACAGCCTGCTAGCCATGACCGACCAGATACTTGATGAGCGCTCGCATCTGGATACAGCTGGCAGAGCCTTGGCGGGTTGGGAATCACAAGATACGGCATCGCATTTTTCGACGTATGCCTATCCTGCACTGATGGAGTTCCGGGAATGTGTGGTTGAAGACATAGCACTGCGCTCAATCGAGCGGTATCGAGGAGCAGGTGAACACCAATGTGCTCGCATGCTGGAGGAGTACGCCTACCAGATGGCCTGGGCGACGCCGGAGCAGGAAAAGCTGTTCCGTGACACCACCGAAAGCGTCTTCAGATATGCACGGGAGCTCTCCGGCATAGTCGCACGCCCCCCCGTCAAGAATGACTTCTCATTCTGGCTGCTCTGGAACAAGGGCGTGATCGACTCACATCGAATCCCAAAATTCCGTGTCCGCACAGATTTTGTCGTGCGAACCAATCAGGTTCCTCCGCGCACTGGTATCTACGTTGCCAAAGATGACCCCATAGCTTCACTTCAGTTTGCATGGACTGGTGGGTACGGACACCTTTGCCCAGCCATGGCCCCCAATGATGTTGGACGAGCCGTACTGCGGCAGTTCGGTCGAGAGCGACTGTGGGGCGATGCAGAAGGCCTGTATCGCTTCCTCGATGCAAACCGGCATCTGGATCCCTATGGATGGTCAGACATTCAGGCCGATCTGGTGAAGGTGGCTCCGTCAGTGATCGCCGGTTCGGCCTTCGATCTGAAGGATTGCGACTGGTATTTTGTCGAACCCATCGCCGATGAATTCGAGGAAATCGACGGCAGCTACACCGGCACCGATCAGCCGGATCTCCGACCGGACCGAGTCGCCGCCGGCAAGCGGGTGCCTGTGGCCGGCTGGTGGTACACGCCCGCGCAAGGTGGTCGGCGCTTCTTCAAGCAAGGCGATGTGTTCCCCGCCATCAACAGCGACTGGGGTGACACCTTCTGGATCTGGGCCGCAGACCAGACGCCGTCGCCAGTACGCTGAGCCCATCGCTGGATGAGGGTTGCATCAAGAGCGGCCCTTCCCCAAGGCAGCACGCTCTCCCACACGCACGGCGCATGAACGCACTGCCCACTCCTACCGCTTCACCGGCACAGACCCGGTGATGTGTTTCTCCAGTGCCTCGGCATCACTACTGGTCAATCCACTCAGGTTCATCGATTCAGCAAACGGCCCCTGCACCGTCGCCACCATCAGCACCCGGCCATCCAGGCTGATCGCCATGCGCTGGCCGACCATCGCCGCTGTGCCATCGTGGATGCGCTGGTGCGCGTCGGGCCGATAGCGGATCTGCAGCGCCGTCTGGCCGTACTCATCCTGCACGGCGCGCACGTCAGCGATGTCCGCACTGCGGGCAATTGGAGGCTCGCGCAGCGTCAGCATCTCGTCCTGCCACTGTACCGGCACGCCCTTGCCGGCCGCATCGACCGCGCTCAGGCGCACATCCACGCCGGGCAGTGGCGGGCGGTCCGCTCCCACCCGCATGGCGGGCGTGGCGCCGGGCATGCAACCGGCCAGGGCCGTCGCCGCCCCCAACACCAGCGCAAGCAGCGCCCTCACTTCAGCTTCCGCAGCTTGAATGCCACCAGCACCTGCAGCAGCCCGTACAGCAGGCTGCCGATGCCGATCCACAGCGTGGTCACCGCCACGCCCGCATAGGGGTTGGCCGCAAACAGCAGGCCCAGCACCACTGCCAGCACGCCACTAAGAATCAGCAGCCACTCGCCCTGAATCTGCTTGCGCACGCGGATCGCGAACACGATGCGATAGATGCCGGCCACCAGCAGCCACGCCGCCAGGAACAGCACCAGCACGCTGGCGGTGGCCAGCGGGTTGATCACCGCCAGGATGCCGAAGCCCAGCGAAGCGATGGCATACAGCGCCAGCCAGCCGCGGGAAGCACCACTGCCACCGCTGATCAGTGCGAACAGGCTGATGACGCCCTCAACGATGGCGACTACACCCAGCGTCCACGCCAGTGCCATCGCCGCCGACAGCGGCCAGCCGATGGCAACAATGCCGAAGCCCAGCGCGACCAGCCCATACAACAGCAGGATCCACCAACTACGGCCGACCGCCGACAACAAGGGAGACAAGGGGGAATTCATGGCCACTCCTTCGATCCGGAACCTGACGCATCCTAGACCCTTGCGATGAAGGGGGCGATCACGGCACCCGCGCGCATACCCACACGCGCACCTCAGCAGCGCCGACCAGGCGCAGCGTCTCGGCGACCTCCATCACCGTGCTGCCGGTGGTCATCACGTCATCGACCACGGTCAGCCGCGTGGGCACCGGACCACGGATAGCAAACGCATCGAACAGATTTTCCCTGCGTTGTTCGGCCGTGCGTTCGGACTGCGGTGCGGTGTGGCGGCGCCGGTACAGCCCTTGCCAGACCGGCATCGGCAGCAACCGGCATAGCTCGCCCGCCTGGTTGTAGCCGCGCTGGCGCAACCGGCGATTGTGCAACGGAACCGGCACCAGTGGCGGACACCACCAGGGCGGCGGCGCGCGCTGCATCAGTTGCGCGAGCAGGCGTCCGGCTGCGAGATCCTGATGAAATTTGTAGCGCACCAGCAGCTGATCCACAGGCGGCAGGTACAGCAGGCTGGCATGCGTGGCGGCCTGTGGCGGTACCTCCTCGCGGCAGGTTCCGCAGACGATCAACGCGTTGTCGGGCAGCGGCAATGCGCAGCGCAGGCAGGCGCGGCCGGACCACGGAAGTTCGGCCAGGCATGCAGCGCAGAGGTCCAGCCCATCGTGGCCCGGGTCACCGCAGACCAGGCAGCGGAGCGGTAGCAGCACACGAAGTGCAGCCTGCACGTGGCGGACTGGGTTGAAGAAGGCAGACATGCACTTCAGCATGTCGCCGCCGTCGGCGCGTTGCCATCGGGGGCGCCCTCAACGACCCGTAGGCATTTTCATCGTCCACATTCTGCCCCGATCACTTCACCGCGTTGGCGCAGGCTTCGCATCCACCCGAGTGCGATACACCATGTACGGCGTCTGCCGCCGATCCGCGCCGCCATTGAATCCGGCTTGCCGATGCAGCTGGTTGGCGGTGAAGTACAGATAGCCATCGGGCCCCATCGACAAGGTATCCGGCCACAGGATGCGCGGGTCGTGCACCACAGTCGTCCAGCGCCCCTGCGCATCGCGGGCATGGATGGCGTTGTGCTCGTAGTCGCTCGCATACAGCCGGCCGTTGGCGTCCATCTCCATACCATCGGACGCGCCCTTGTCGCCGAGGTCGACCACGGCCGCAGCCAGCGCCGCCTCACTTACCTTGGGGTCGCGCAGCAAGGCGGTGGGCACGCTGTACAGATGGCGACTGGACAACGGGGTATAGAACAGCGTCGCGCCATCCGGCGACAACGCAATGCCATCGGCAGCCACGGTGAACGGCTGCGTGGAACCATCCGCGTTGCGCAGCCGCATCTGCTGTCCTTCCACGATCGGTACGAATGCCTGATCGGCCGATGTGGACACATGGCCGATCAGACGCTTGGACGCGGCGCCGGTAGCGAGGTCGATCACGATGATGCCGCCGATGCCGCTCAGCGACGAGTCGGTCACGTAGGCCACGCCCTCGCGACCGACACGGAAATCGAAGCGCACATCGTTGACGTAGGTGCGCGCGTCGATGACGTTGGCCGGGAACACCAGCGTTCTGGCCACGGTATTGGTGGCCAGATCGATCGCCACCAGCTTGGCGCCGCCGGCCTGAGGTGCAGAGAACCCGGGCGCGGCGGTGTCCAGCACCCACAACCGACCCTGGCCATCGGCCACCACACTCTGCACGCTGATGAAGTGGGCCGCCGGATCGGGACCGTCCTTGCGGTTGATGCGCGCATCCGGATAGGGCACGGCGCGGCCGTCGCGCCATTCGGCCACGCTGTAAGGCACCTCATCGCCCCAGCGCGGGAAGTTGACAAAGATCCTCCCGGTCTCGGACACCGCCACGCTGGTGGGCATGGCGCCCTCGAAACGCGCCACCGGCTCGATGATGCCGATGCTACGATCGCTGGGCAGCACAGGCGTTCCTGCCAGCGCCAGCGCGGGGGAACTGGCCAGGGCCAGCACGGCAGCCGCCAGGCGGCGGATACTGCAGTTGATCATGGTTGCTCTCGATGCAGGTCCGGGTGCAGCCCCGGCGTGGGTGCATCTTCAGCGGCGCACCTGGCATCGGGTAGACGGTGCAACGGGGAATCATCTTCACTGCAGGAGTGAAGATGAAAGGAAGATTGATCGCGTTGATCGAAGCAATGAATATCGTCTATCAGTTGCGTGCCTGCCTTGTGGCGAACCCGCTCAACATATCTCAATGGCTGCCAACGCGGTCTCGAACCTGTGCTGGCCTTCTTCACCCCACCAGGGAACGGTCATCACAGCACCCCGCTGCTGCAACTGGTGCAGAAGAAGCAGGAAGGCTTGTACCTCCCGCTCGCCCCACGACGGTCCCATGCGGTAGTCAAGCGTCAACCCATGGCGCATGACGAGCACACCCAGTTCTGGCAGAAGAACGCCGTCGCAGGCGATGTCTGCAAGACTGATATGGAAAGGCTCTACTTCGTCCTGGAGAACACGCCGCGCGTCGCCCGGCCCCATGAACGGCTGACCACGATCTTCCGCACCGAGCCAGAGCTGCACGCTTCCAGAAGCCGCGACGCGGGCACCGCAGGCAAACAGATAGGCGAACGCATCAGCCGTCCCGGCGGCTTCACAGCACGTGAGCTCCACTTCCGGGAGCGAACCATCATCGGTGACGAAGTAGCACCGTAACGGCGCCAACACCTCCTGCGGGAGGAACATTGCGACTCCTGGCTGCATTGCTCCTACTCATCTCCATTTTCACGCGAGTGGGAGGATCGCACAGCGGGCGCCTCGACAGCCACATCTCCAACCGTCTTCGGCACCATCAACAACTCCGCCAGCCCGCGATAGATCGGCACCCGGCACACCAACCCGGACACGCCACGCGCGATCAACACCGTGGCCAGGATCGGCAGCAGCAGATCGCCGCTGTCGGTCAGCTCCAGCGAGATCACCGCCGAGGTCAGCGGTGCCTGGGTCACGCCGGTCAGGTAGGCGCACATGCCCAGCAGCACGAACGCACGCGGGTCCACGCCCGGCATCAGTACCGCCAGGTTGTGGCCCAGCCCGGCACCGACCGCCAGCGCCGGCGAGAACAGGCCACCGGGGATGCCCGCCACATAGGACGCCAGATTGGCCAGCAGCTTCATCAGCCCGAATTCGTGGCCCACCAGCGCCTGGCCCTGCACCAGGCTGCGCGCCTGCTCATAACCGGTACCGAACGCACCTTCACCGAACACCAGCGCCAGCAGCACCACCACCAGGCCGCATCCGGCGGCCAGCAGCACCGGATGCCGTTGCCGCAGCTGGCCCAGCCAACGTGGACGCCCCGCCGCACTGGCCAGCACAGCACGCGCGAACACTCCGCCCAGCAACCCGGCCACCACGCCACACAGCAGGATCGCCAGCCAGCCCTGGCCCAGCGGCAACCGCGCACTTACATGGCCGAAGTAGGTGTAGTTGCCCAGCAGGCCCAGCGACACCACGCCGCCGACAATCACGGCGGTCAGCAGCGTGCCGGAGAACCGATGCTCGAAACGGCCGCTGAGCTCCTCGATGGCGAAAACGATACCGGCCAGCGGCGTGTTGAACGCCGCCGCGATGCCGGCAGCACCACCGGCCAGCAGGAAGTGCGAGAGCTCGCGTGGGTCCTTGAAGCCGAACCATCGGCCGAACAGGTACATCAGGCTGGCGCCCACATGCACGGTGGGGCCTTCGCGCCCCACTGACGCGCCACCCAGCAGCGACAGCGATGTCAGCAGCAGCTTTCCAGCCGAAACGGCGGGCGAAAGGTTGGCCTCCCGGAACGACGCGTCCGGCTTGTCCAGGGCAGCAATGACCTGCGGAATGCCGCTGCCGCGCGTGGGCTTCAGCACACCACTGGTCAGCCAGGCCAGCAACGCGAAGATGCCCGGCGTGAGCAGCAGGGCCCACCACGGCGAGTGCGAGGTGATGCGCTGGAACAGGTGGAAGGCGGCGTCGCTGGCCTTGGCGAACAGGATCGCCACCAGTGCTACGGCCACGGCACCGCCCCACAGCGCGGCGCGGCGGCGCCAGGCCTCGCTCAGGACCAGCGCAGTGATACGGCCGCGAAGGCGGTAAAGATCAATCATGCAGGGCAGTCTGGACGCTGCGAACGCTGGCGGACAGCGGCTACTGTGGCTGATGGCCTTGCAGGATGCGGTGAAATGCACTGGTACTGCGGGGAAACGCACCCGAAACCCGGATAGATGCAACGATCTGCAACGCCGATGTTCAGATCGCCAGACGATGGAGAACGTGGGTCAGCGCCAGCTGGGAACAGCCCCGGTCCGGCAGTACCCCGTCCTCGCCGGGCGCACCCACCTCGAACCCCTCCTCGACATCCTCGTAGTACAGCAACCCGCCAGGCAGTTGTGCGACCACCCACACCGACTCGATGGTGCCCAGCCTGTGCAGTGGCATTGCACGCAATGGCACACGCAGCGTTTCGAAGATGGCTCGGTGCCCCGGTGAGCAGTCCTGCAATTGCCGCGCGATCAGAGCTTCCAGCTCTTCGCGGGTGATCGGCAACCAGCTGTCGAGAGAGTCCATTGCAACGCGGCCCGATTGAATGTGCACGCCTGAGTGTATCGCCGGCGCAGCGCGCACCGCCTCCTTCCGGATCAGTTTCAACGCGTGTCCCAGCTGCGCGTACCGGCCACTGTAAACTATATTGAATACATTTCGGTTGACAGTCCCGGTGCGCCCACCCACACTGCCGCCCTCGCTCCACTCGTACCCAAGGTCCCGCCATGGCTGCTGCCATCCGCCACGACTGGCAACACGACGAACTGCAGGCGCTGTTCGATCTGCCGTTCCCTGAGCTGCTGTTCCGCGCCGCAGCGGTCCACAGCGACCATTTCGACCCATCGCAGGTACAGGTTTCCACGCTGCTGTCGGTGAAGACCGGCGGGTGCCCGGAGAACTGCGCGTACTGCCCGCAGGCGCAGCGCTACGCCACCGGGGTGAACGCGCAGAAGCTGATGGACACCGACGCGGTGCTGGCCAAGGCGCGCCAGGCCAAGGCCGCCGGTGCATCGCGCTTCTGCATGGGCGCCGCATGGCGTTCGCCGAAGGACCGCGACATCCCGAAGGTGGCGGCGATGATCGCCGGGGTGAAGGCATTGGGCCTGGAGACCTGCGCCACGCTGGGCATGCTCAGTGGCGAGCAGGCGCGTGCGCTGAAGGATGCCGGCCTGGACTACTACAACCACAACCTCGACACCGCGCCGGACTACTACGATTCGATCATCCACACGCGCCAGTACCAGGACCGCCTGGATACGCTGGAACATGTGCGCGACGCCGGCCTCAAAACCTGCTGCGGTGGCATCGTCGGCATGGGCGAGACGCGCGCACAGCGGGTCGGCCTGCTGCTGGCGCTGGCCACGCTGCCGGCCCATCCCGATTCAGTGCCG
Organism: Stenotrophomonas maltophilia group sp. Smal17; assembly: GCF_030237045.1. Taxonomy (NCBI): domain Bacteria; kingdom Pseudomonadati; phylum Pseudomonadota; class Gammaproteobacteria; order Lysobacterales; family Lysobacteraceae; genus Stenotrophomonas; species Stenotrophomonas maltophilia group sp. Smal17. The sequence continues at coordinate 7,332 of NZ_JASJSU010000084.1, read as the reverse complement.
ATCAACAAGCTGGTGCAGGTGGCGGGTACCCCGCTGCACGGCAGTGCCGAGCTGGACCCGTTCGAGTTCGTGCGCATGATCGCCGTGGCGCGCATCGCCATGCCGCGCTCGATGGTGCGGCTGTCGGCCGGGCGTGAGGCCATGAGCGACGAACTGCAGGCGCTGTGCTTCATTGCCGGTGCCAATTCGATCTTCTACGGCGACAAGCTGCTGACCACCGGCAACCCGGAGAGCGAGCGCGACCTGGCGCTGTTCGCGCGGCTGGGGCTGCAGCCGATGGCGGTGCAGGTGGATGCCGAGGGCCACGACCACGGTGGCACCGTGCATGCCGATATCAGCGCCGATGCGCCCGGCTGCGGCTGCGCTCACGCGGCCTGAGACGGGATGCAGGCAGGCGTCGCGGCAACGCGCTACCCTAGCCGCCCCGTCGCCGCATTCAGCCGCCATGGCCCGCCCCGACCTGACCGCTCGCCTTCATGCCCAGCGCGCCCTGCGCGATGCCCAGGGGCGTCGCCGCCCGCGACGCACGGTCAGCCGTCGTGATGGTGTGCGCCTGGAAGTGGACGGCCAGTGGCTGACCGGCTTCTGCAGCAACGACTACCTCGGCCTGGCCCAGCAGTTCAGCGTGGTCAACGCGCTGCAGGATGCCGCCGCGCGCGAGGGCGCTGGCGCCGGTGCCTCGCACCTGGTGTGCGGCCACCACGCAATGCACGATGCGCTGGAGCGCGAGGTGGCCGACTGGCTCGGCTACCCGCGTGCACTGCTGTTCGGCAGTGGCTTCGCCGCCAACCTGGCGGTGCAGCAGGCGCTGCTGAGCGAAGAGAACGATGTGTGCGTGCAGGACAGGCTCAACCATGCCAGCCTGCTGGATGCGACCCGGCTTGCCGGCGCGCGCCTGCGCCGCTATCCGCATCTGGATGCGGAAGGTGCGATGCGTCAGCTCAAGCATGCGCCCGATGGCGCGGCGATGCTGGCCACCGATGGTGTCTTCAGCATGGATGGCGACATCGCCCCATTGCGTGCACTGTCGCTGGTGGCACGACTGCAGCAGGCGCTGTTCTACGTCGATGACGCGCACGGCGTAGGCGTGGTCGGTGATGGCCGTGGCGCGGTCGCGGCGGCCGGACTGGGCGTGGACGATGTGCCGCTGCAGCTGGTCACGCTGGGCAAGGCGCTGGGTGGTTCCGGCGCCCTGGTGCTGGGCCGCGACGACCTGATCGAGCATCTGGCCGAAACCGCACGCCCCTATATCTACACCACCGCCGTACCACCGGCGATGGCGGCGGCGGCACTGGAAGCGGTGCGCCTGGCACGCCGCGACCACTGGCGCCGCTCCAAACTGGCTGATCTGATCGCGCTGTTCCGCAGCGAAGCGCGTCGCCACGGACTGGACCTGATGGCCTCGGAGACCCCGATCCAACCGTTGCTGTGTGGCGACGACCACTCGGCCGTGGCGATGTCGCGGGCGCTGGAACAGGCCGGCTGGCTGGTCGGCGCGATCCGACCGCCGACGGTACCGGAGGGCAAAGCGCGGCTGCGCGTCACCCTGTCCGCACTGCACTCGCCGGACCAGGTGCGCGGCCTGGTCGACGCCATCGCCAGCGCGCGCGACCACGTGACCCTGGCCGTGCGTGACGCCGCTCCGCCGCCGCTGCCCGCCTTTGCCTGAACCTGCCGCCGTTCTCCCATGCATATTGAAGTGACCGGCCGCGGGCCGGATCTTGTACTGATCCACGGTTGGGCGCTGCAGGGCGGTGTGTTCGCACCGCTGGTGCAGCGCCTGGCGGACCGGTTCACCCTGCATCGGGTCGATCTGCCCGGCCACGGCCATAGCCGCGACGACACCACGCAGCTGCGCCTGCCGTTCGTGGTCAACGCCATTGCCGCGGCCACGCCGCCGGCGGTGTGGTGCGGCTGGTCGCTGGGCGGGCTGTTCGCACTGCATGCGGCAGCGACGCTGCCGAAGGTGCGCGGGCTGGCGATGATCGCGGCCACGCCGCGTTTCGTGCGTGGCGAGGACTGGCCGCATGCGGTGGAACCGGCGGTGTTCGAGCAGTTCGGGCGTGAGCTGGCCACCGACTTCGGCGGCACCCTGGAACGCTTCCTGGCACTGGACGTGATGGGCTCGGCGCACGCCCGCGAGGAGCTGCGCACGCTGCGCCAGCGCCTGGTCGAGCGCGGTGCGCCCACCGAACGTGCGCTGCTGGAAGGCCTGCGCCTGCTGGAAAACACCGACCTGCGCGGCGCACTGCCGACCCTGGGCAAACCCAGCCTGTGGATCGCCGGCCAGCGCGACCGCCTGGTGTCGCCGGCCGCGATGCAGGCCGCTGCGGCGCTGGCCCCGCAGAGTCAGGCGTTGACCGTTGCCCATGGCGGCCATGCGCCGTTCCTCGGCCATGCCGACGAGGTCGCCGCTGCCCTGCAACACTTCGTTGCCGGCCTGTCACCGGCCGATGGCGGACAATGAGCGCCTTCCGAACCGCGCAGGACTGACGCATGGATCTGGGTATCAACGGCCGCTGGGCACTGGTCTGCGGCGCAAGCAAGGGGTTGGGCCTGGGCTGCGCGCGTGCGCTGGTGCGCGAGGGCGTCAACGTGGTGATCGTGGCCCGTGGCGAGGCGGCGCTGCAGCACGCGGCCGAGGAACTGCGTGCCCTGCCCGGCGCTGCGGATGTCCGCGCGGTCGCCGCCGATGTCACCACCGAGGCCGGTCGCGCTGCGGCACTGGCCGCGTGCCCGCAGGTGGACATCCTGGTCACCAACGCCGGTGGCCCGCCGCCGGGCGATTTCCGCAGCTTCGAGCGCGATGACTGGATCGCCGCGCTGGACGCCAACATGCTGGCGCCGATCGCACTGATCCGCGCCACCGTGGACGCGATGATCGATCGCGGCTTCGGCCGCATCGTCAACATCACCTCCTCGGCGGTGAAGGCCCCGATCGACATCCTGGCGCTGTCCAACGGCGCGCGCAGTGGCCTGACCGGCTTCGTCGCCGGCCTGTCGCGCCGCACCGTGGCCCACAACGTCACCATCAACAACCTGCTGCCCGGCCAGTTCGACACCGACCGCCTGCGCGCCAACTTCGCCCACAGTGCGGGCAAGGATGGCGACGCCGGCGAAGTGGCCGAGCGCCGCCGCCAGCAGATTCCCGCCGGCCGCTTCGGCACGCCGGATGAATTCGGCGCCGCCTGCGTCTTCCTGTGCAGCGCACAGGCCGGTTACCTCACCGGGCAGAACCTGCTGATCGACGGCGGCGCCTACCCCGGTACGTTCTAAGAGACTTTCGCAATGCCGTCCCACTTCGATGCCCGCCACGTCCGCCGCGCGTTCGCCCGCGCTGCCAACAGCTACGACGCCGCCGCCGCCCTGCAGCGCGAGGTGCAGTCGCGGCTGATCGAGTCGCTGGACTACCTGGAGGCACGCAAGCCCGAGGTGGTGCTGGACATCGGCGCCGGTACCGGCCACGCCAGCGCGCTGATGAAGAAGCGCTGGCCGAAGGCGCAGGTGATCGCGCTGGACGTGGCATTGCCGATGCTGGACCAGGCCAAGCGCCAGGCCGGCTGGTGGAAGCCGTTCCAGCGCCTGTGCGGCGATGCGGCCGCGCTGCCGCTGGCCGACAACAGCGTGGACGTGATCTTCAGCAACCTGTGCCTGCAGTGGGTCGACGACCTGCCCGCGGTGTTCGCCGGGTTCCGCCGCGTGCTCAAGCCCGGTGGCCTGCTGCTGTGCTCGACCTTCGGCCCGGAGACGCTGGTCGAACTCAATGAAGCCTTTGCCGCCGCCGATGATCGCCCGCACGTCAGCCGCTTCGCGCAGATCGCCCAGTTCGGCGATGCGCTGATGATGGCCGGCTTCCGCGACCCGGTGCTGGACCGCGACCTGTTCACCCTGACCTACGACGATCTGCCCTCGCTGATGCGCGAACTGCGCGCGATGGGCGCGACCAACGCGCGAACGGACCGCCGCCACACGCTGACCGGGCGTGGCCGTTTCGCTGCGGCCGCCGCCGCATACGAGCCGATGCGCCGCGCCGACGGCAAGCTGCCGAGCAGCTGGGAAGTGATCTATGCCCACGCCTGGGCGCCGGACCCGGGTGCCCCGATCCGCGAAGGCGGGCATGACGTGGCTTCGGTACCGGTGTCGGCGATTCCGATCCGGCGCAAGCAGACCTGATCACGCGACCGCGAATCTGCTTTTTGGTAGGTGCCAACCTTGGTTGGCATAACCCATCAGATCGCGGTGCCGCCGGCCGTGTGCCGACCAAGGTCGGCACCTACCGATTCATGTATGCGCACTGCTCTGGTAGGTGCCAACCTTGGTTGGCACAACCCGTCAGATCGCGGTGCCGCCAGCCGTGTGCCGACCAAGGTCGGCACCTACCGATTCATGTATGCGCACTGCTCTGGTAGGTGCCAACCTTGGTTGGCACAACCCGTCAGACCGCGGTGTCGCCGCCATTGCGCCAACCAAGGTTGGCGCCCACCGATTCATGTGCGCGCACCGCTCTGGTAGGTGCCAACCTTGGTTGGCACAACCCATCAGATCGCGGTGCCGCCGGCCGTGTGCCGACCAAGGTCGGCACCTACCGATTCATGCATGCGCGCTGCTCTGGTAGGTGCCAACCTTGGTTGGCACAACCCATCAGATCGCGGTGCCGCCGGCCGTGTGCCGACCAAGGTCGGCACCTGCCGATTCATGCACGCGCACCGCTCTGGTAGGTGCCAACCTTGGTTGGCACAACCCGTCAGATCGCGGTGCCGCCGGCCGTGTGCCGACCAAGGTCGGCACCTACCAGAAGCGGGCTTCCGCCTCAGGTATTGGCCGGCGAACTCAGCGGCGGGCGCACCAGGTCGCGGTGGAAGAAATAGATCTCCTGCACCAGGAAACGCCAGCTGGTATGGAAGCTGCGGAAGCGCGTGCTGGGCGTGGACGAGGCCAGTGCATCGATACCCAGCGCCTTGCTCAGGCGCAGCGCGCGCGCCATGTGCAGCGGGTCACTGACGATGATCACGCGGTGCAGGTTGCGCTGATCCATCAACCGCTTGGCTTCGACCAGGTTCTGCACGGTGTTGCGCGAGGCGGTCTCGATCAGGATCGCGTCGTCCGGCACCCCGTGCTTGAGCGCATAACGCCGCGCCACCTGCGATTCGGAAAAGCGCGCGCCGGTGCCGCCATAGCCACCAGTGAAGATCAGCAGTGGCGCGTACTGGGCCTCATAGAGATCCAGGCCATGGCGGATGCGTTCTTCGAACACCGGCGAAGGCTTGGCGTCATAGGCCGCTGCACCGAGCACGATGATGGCATCGGCCTTGGCCGCCTGGTCGCGCTCACCCACCCAGACGATCCAGGCGGTGACACCGAGCAGCCAGATCACCAGCACCACGAACAGCCGCCACAACCAGCCCAGCAGGCCGGTGCGGTGCCGCTGCCGGTCACGGCTCAAGGCGTCCCCCAGCGCAGCGCTGGCAGGTCGACATTGCCGCCGGACAACACCAGGCCCACGCGCAGCCCGGCAAACCGCTGCGGCTGCGCCAGCACCGCGGCCAGCACGGTTGCCGAGGACGGTTCGACCACCTGCTTGAGCACGTCCCACAGCAGGCGCATCGCCGCCAGCGTGGCCGCGTCATCGACCACGATCACTTCCGCACCCGCCGCGCGCAGCAGCTCGAAGTTGGGCGCGCCGATCAGGGTGCGCAGGCCATCGCAGATCGTGTCCGGGGTGAAAGCCGCCTGGCGCTCGCCTGCGGCCAGCGAGCGTGCGGTGTCATCGGCGCCGGCCGGTTCGGCCAGCACCAGCCGGGTCTGCGGGCTGGCATGCTGCAGCGCCAGCGCGGTACCGCTGGCCAGGCCACCGCCGCCCACCGGTACCACCAGCACATCGAACGGGCCATCGCTGTGCAGCAGTTCCAGGGCCGCAGTGCCCTGCCCCGCCATCACTGCCGGATCTGCATAGGGGTGGACCAGGGTTGCGCCGGTATCGGCCTGCACCTTGGCGCAGGTGGCCTCACGGTCGGCGATGGTCGGCGGGCAGCGCCAGAGCGTGGCACCGTGCCGGGCGATGTTGGCCAGCTTGGCCGCCACCGCACCTTCGGGCACCACCACGTGGCAGGGAATGCCGCGGGTGCGCGCGGCCAGGGCCAGCGCGGCGCCATGATTGCCGGAGGAATGGGTGACCACGCCGGCACGGGCGCGATCGGCATCGAGCGACCACACCGCGTTGCAGGCACCACGGAACTTGAATGCGCCGCCGCGCTGCAGGTGTTCGGCCTTGAACGCCAGCTGCGCCCCGGCCATCGCATCAAGCGTGCGCGAGCGCAGCACCGGGGTCACGCTGGCATGCGGGGCGATCCTCGCGGCAGCAAGCAGGACATCGTCGGCGCGGGGCAACAGTGAATCGCTCATGACGCAAGATTAACGTATGCCCCCGCGCTGGCGACCGGGGCACACGTCATGCCAGCATGCAGCCCTTCACCTCCATTCATCCTGGCCAGCGGAATTAAGGGCCGATTCAATGCCCGCGCACGAAGCTGACTGCACACCCGTCCTCTGGGGGGACCCACCATGAAAATGCGCTTGATGCTTGCCGGTGGCCTGATGCTGGCCCTGACCGGCTGCGCCACCTACGACTATGTCGGCGGTGGCCGGGGCGGCGGCTACTACCACGGTGCGCCGTCGGTGGAGTACCGCTACCCGGCCGGCTATCCCTACAACTATGGTTACCCGTACTACGGCGGCTACGGCGGCTATTACGGCGGCTATGGCAATCCGTACTACTCGCGCCCGATCTACCGGCCGCCGCACAACCATCGGCCGCCGCCGCGTCCACCTGGCAACGGTGGCGAGAACCGCCCGCCGCCGCCGTCGCGTCCGTCGTACAACGGTGGCTCGCCGTGGCGGAACATGGACTCGATGCGTCGCCCGCCGCAGTCCAGCGTGCAGCCGTCGGCGCCCGCGCCGCAGGCCCGGCCAGCCCCGGCGCCGAGCGCGCCGAGGATGAACGGCTCCCCTTGGCGCAACATGGATCGTGCGACGCAGCGCACAGTTGAGCGCTGAACCATCTTGCATTTCACACGGTCCAAGCCGCACTCTACGCGGGCAGTGACGGCCCGCGTCACAATGTGACAAAAACGACACGCGCCGCCGCAAAAAGCTCTACGTCGATATCCGACAGGAACATCTGGATCCCCCCTGTTCCGGCCCTGTCGGATGTCGGCACCTCTGAAGGCAGACGGCCCCGCAATGCGGGGCCGTCTGTTTTGTGGAGGGGAGGCATCCGTAGATCCACGCCATGCGTGGATGGAGCTTTCCCGGCAGCCGCAAAAAAACAGGGCC
>NZ_JASJSU010000083.1:0-18141 GCF_030237045.1 Stenotrophomonas maltophilia group sp. Smal17 | reverse complement strand
GGGTGGGTCCGGTTGCGGGAGACGCCGTAAACCCATCCATGGGGGCTTGGCCGCGGCTTGCTCGTGTGCGCGTTCCTGCGCACACGGCAAGACCGGGGTTGAGCGTCCTGCCCAACCCGCCCGAGGCATGCCTCGGGCCCATGCCGCGGACACTCCCGCAACCGGACCCACCCCGCCTTCGACAGATTTCTGCGATCTGTCGGAACGGCGTTCTGCTCTGGTGGGTGTCGACCTTGGTCGACACGGCGGCACAAGAAAAATCCCCGGTCGACCCGCATCGACCGGGGATCTGGATCGCCACGTTGCCACGCCTTGGAGAGGCAGTTCCACCGTAGCGCATCGCAGCGCCCGTGGTGATCGCCTGTGGCGATGACGACCAAGCCCGTGGCTATCAGGCGTTGGCCAGGGCCTGCTCCAGGTCCGCGCGCAGGTCGCCGATGTGCTCGATGCCGATCGACAGCCGCACGGTGTCTTCGCTGACGCCGGCCTTGGCCAGCTCGGCCGCGTCCAGCTGGCGATGGGTGGTCGAGGCGGGATGGGTAGCCAGTGACTTCGCATCGCCCAGGTTGACCAGGCGGGTGAACAGCTTCAGCGCATCGAGGAAGCGCGCGCCAGCTTCGCGCCCGCCCGGCAGGCCGAAGGTCAGCACGCCCGAGCCGTGTCCGCGCAGATAGCGCTGCGCGGCAGTGTGCTCGGGGTCGTCGACCAACCCGGCATAGCGCACCCAGGCCACCTTGGCGTGCGACTTCAGGAACTGCGCGACGGCCAGTGCGTTGGCATTGATGCGCTCCATGCGCAGGACGAGCGTCTCGATACCCTGCAGGATCAGGAATGCATTGAACGGCGACAGCGCCGCGCCGGTGTTGCGCAACGGCACCACCCGCGCGCGGCCGATATAGGCGGCCGGCCCCAGCGCTTCGGTGTAGACCACGCCGTGGTAGCTCGGGTCGGGCTGGTTGAGGCGGGCGAAGCGTTTTGGCTGCGCCGCCCAGTCGAAGCGGCCGGAGTCGATGATCGCGCCGCCGAGGCTGTTGCCATGGCCGCCCAGGTACTTGGTCAGCGAGTGCACCACGATGTCGGCACCGTGGTCGAACGGGCGCAGCAGGAACGGGGTGGCCACGGTGTTGTCGACGATCAGCGGCACGCCTGCCGCGTGAGCGACTTCGGCGATCGCCGCGATGTCGGTGACGTTGCCACGCGGGTTGCCGATCGACTCGACGAACACCGCCTTGGTGCGCTCGTCGATCAGCCCTGCAAACGCAGCAGGATCGGCCGGATCGGCGAAGCGCGCCTGGATGCCGTACTGCGGCAGCGTGTGCGCAAGCAGGTTGAGGCTGCCACCATACAGCGCACTGGACGCAACGATGTTGTCACCGGCCTCGGCGATGGTCTGGATCGCGTAGGTGATCGCCGCCTGTCCCGAGGCCAGTGCCAGTGCGCCGATACCGCCTTCCAGCGCGGCCAGGCGCTGCTCCAGCACGTCGGTGGTGGGGTTCATGATGCGCGTGTAGATGTTGCCGGGCACCTTCAGGTCGAACAGGTCGGCACCATGCTGGGTGTCATCGAAGGCATAGGCCACGGTCTGGTAGATCGGCACCGCTACCGCGCGGGTGGTCGGGTCGGGACGGTAGCCGCCGTGCACGGCCAGGGTTTCCAGTTGCCACTGCGGGTCGCTCATTGCACCAGGCTCCATCCGGGGAAACCGCCAACATAGGCCAAGCGGAGCCTGCTGCTGAAAGCCGCTGGCGATGACGTCCATACCGCCGGTTATCAGGTTGGCCGCGATTCAGGCAGCCGTCATGGCCCGTTGCTAGGCTTCGCCGCCGGGCGATCCTGCCCGGGCATGGAGGCCCAATACGCATGCAGCCCTCTCCCTGGACACCCGCCGCCAGCGGCGCGCCGACCCCGGTCCTGCTGGTGGAAGACGATCGCCGCCTGGCCGAGCTGGTCAGCGACTATCTGCACGAACATGGCTTCGCCGTGCAGCACGTGGCCCGCGGCGACCTGGCCGGCGCGGCGTGCCGCCAGCATGCACCGGAACTGGTGGTGCTGGACCTGATGCTGCCGGGCCTGGGCGGCATCGATGTGTGCCGGCAGATCCGCAGCTTTTCCGATGTGCCTATCCTGATGCTGACCGCCTGCGAAGACGATATCGAGCAGGTACTGGGCCTGGAATCGGGCGCCGACGACTACGTGCACAAGCCGGTCGAGCCGCGCCTGCTGCTGGCCCGCCTGCGCGCCCTGCTGCGCCGCCGTCATGGCAGCAGCAACTCCGGCACGCCGTGCCGGTTGATGCATGGCGAACTGCTGATCGACCGGATGCAGCGCGAAGTACACCTGCACGGGCTGCCGGTGGAGCTGGGAACGAGTGAATTCGAGATCCTGTGGCTGCTGGCCAGCCAGCCGGGGCAGATCCTGTCGCGTGACCAGATCCTGCAGGCGGTGCGCGGCATCGGTTTCGATGGGCTGGACCGCAGCGTCGACGTCAGCATCGGCAAGCTGCGCCGCAAGCTTGGCGACGACGCACGCGAACCCCGGCGGATCAAGACCGTGTGGGGCCGCGGCTACCAGTTCAATCCCTCGGCCTGGTCAGCATGAAGCGCCTGTTCCTGTGGTTGTGGTTCGTCACCAGTGCCTGTTTCCTGGTGTCGGTGTTCGTCCTCAACCACATCCTGGACGGCATCTACCTGCCGGTACAGGATCGCGTGTTCGCCGAGCAGGTGCGCGGGCAGGTGTATGCCCTGCGCACCGGGCTGGCCGGCCTGGACGCTGCACAACAGCGAGCGCGCGTGCAGCAGTGGCAACCACACTATGGCATCGCGCTGACCCTGCTGGAGACGCCTCCCGTGCTCGACGCGCAGGAGCAGGTCCACCTGCAGGCACACGGCTTCATCGTCCGCGATCATTACCAGCAGATCCTGTTGCCCATCGAAGATGCAAGCGGCCGCTGGCTGCACCTGCGCCTGCCAGGCGAGGTGTTGATGACCACCTACATGTCCATCGCCGCCTACCTCAGCATCCTGCTGCTGGTCGGGGCCAGCCTGTATGCCTGGGTCCGCCTGCTGTGGCGCGACCTGGAAGCGCTGCGCCTGCATGCCGACCGCATCGGTGCCGGCGACCTGCAGGCACGGGCGCAGGTGTCGCCACGCTCGCAGATCCGGGTCATCGTTGACCATTCCAACCGCATGGCCGCGCGCGTGGCCGAGCTGGTGCAGCGCCAGCGCGACCTGACCCACGCGATCTCGCATGAACTGCGCACGCCGATCGCACGGGTGGCGTTCGGGCTGGACCTGATGCAGGACAGCGACGATCGCGCACGTCGCGCGAGCCTGGCGCAGGGGCTGCACGGCGATCTGGCCGAACTCAATCGGCTGGTGAGCGAACTGCTGGCCTATGAGCGCCTGGAACACCCCAATGAGGGAGAGCCGCTGCAACGCATCGAGGCCAACGACTGGCTGCAGGCCTGCCTGGCCGATGCGCGCCGCGACGCCGAACGTGCGGGCCTGGCACTGCGTGTGCAGCCCAGCGCGCTGCCGCGGGTGGATGCCGAGCCGCGCCTGCTGCAGCTGGCACTGAGCAACCTCGTGGGCAACGCCCTGCGCCATGCGCATTCGCAGGTGGAGGTGTCGCTGGTGGGCGTTGGCGGCCGCGCCTGCCTGCGCGTGGATGACGACGGCCCCGGTATCGCCGAGGCCGACCGCGAAAAAGTGATGCGGCCATTCACCCGGCTGGATGACAGTCGCAGCCGCGATACCGGTGGTTTCGGGCTGGGCCTGGCCATCGTCAACCGCATCGCGGCGCGCCACGGCGGCGAACTGCGCATCAGCCGCGCCACGCTGGGCGGCGCACGCCTGGAAATGCACTGGCCGCTGGCTGGCAGCTGAACGCCAACGGGCGCGATTACAGTTGATTACAACTCCCGCACAACTGCGGACGGATCAGTCGCCGGCGAATCGCCACGCTGTCGACCCTGCAGCGCGCGCCGGATGCGCGTGCTGCATTCCTCCCATTGTCGAGAGAACCCATGTCCCAGCGTCACCGTACCCCGTCCCTGCTCTGCCTGGCCCTGCTGCCGCTGTTTGCCGCGCCGATCGCCCATGCCAAGGATGACCACTGGACCTTCGAAGTCGCCGCCGGTGCCGGCGTGACCCCGCGCTACAGCGGCAGCAAGGACTTCCAGGCGTCACCGATGGTGTCCTTCGACGCCCTGTCACCCGGTGGCTGGTTTCTCGGCACCAGTGGCATCGGCTGGGGCACGGCGATCGGCGAGCATGCCCACGTGCGCGCCTACATCGGCGCCAGCGGCAGCCGCCGCGACAAGGACTCCGCCCTCGGCGGTTCCGACTTCCTGCGCAGCATGGGTGATATCCGTAGCCGTCCCCTGGTCGGCCTTTCGGCTGGTTATACGCTGGGAGAGGCCGTGCTGAGCGGCACCTGGCAATTCACCCGCAAGGACGAAGACCGCGGCGACAACGGCCTGGCCACCCAGCAGATGCACCTGAGCCTGGACCTGCCGCTGTTCGACCTGGCCGGTGGCGTGGTCAGCGGCAGCGTCTCCACCGAGTATGGCAATCGCGGCTACATGCAGACCTGGTACGGCGTCAGCCCGGAGCAGGCCGCGCGTACCGGCTTTGCCCAGCACAAGCCGAAGGCCGGCCTGGTGAGCGCCGGCCTCGGCCTGAAGTGGAGCCATCGCGTGGGCCGTAATGGCAACTGGTACATCTCGGCCGAAGGCACGCGCCTGCTCGGCGACGCCGCGGACAGCCCGATCGTGCAGAAGCCGAACCAGTTCGGCCTGATGAGCGGCTACACGCACCGCTTCTAAGGGCGGGCCGGGCCCGGCCCGGCGTTGCCCACGGGAAACGGGGCGCTGCGCTCAGGCAGCGCCCCGATGGACTCACGCCTTGGCGAACACCAGGTGGCCGCCGTCGTTGCCGACTTCAATGGTGTCACCGTTGACGAAGGCGCCGGAAAGGATCTTCTGCGCCAGCGGATTTTCCAGCTGTGCCTGGATCGCGCGCTTCAACGGACGCGCGCCATACACCGGATCGAAGCCGACGTTGCCCAGCAGGTCGAACGCAGCATCGGACACCACCAGCTTCAAGCCGCGCTCGGCCAGGCGCTTTTCCAGGCCACGCATCTGGATGCGCGCGATCTGCTTGATCTGCTGTTTGTCCAGCGGGTGGAACACCACGATGTCGTCCAGGCGGTTGATGAACTCCGGGCGGAAGTGCGCCTGCACCACGCCCATCACCGCCGCCTTCATCTGCGTGTAGGCCTCCGGGCTGTCATCACTGCTCATGTCCTGGATCTGGTGCGAGCCCAGGTTCGAGGTCATCACGATGACGGTGTTGCGGAAGTCCACGGTGCGGCCCTGGCCATCGGTCAGGCGGCCATCGTCCAGCACCTGCAGCAGGATGTTGAACACATCCGGATGCGCCTTCTCCACTTCGTCCAGCAGGATCAGCGAATACGGACGGCGACGAACCGCTTCGGTCAGGTAGCCACCCTCTTCGTAACCGACGTAGCCCGGGGGCGCACCGATCAGGCGGGCGACGCTGTGCTTCTCCATGAACTCGCTCATATCGATGCGGATCATCGCGTCGGCACTGTCGAACAGGAACTCGGCCAGCGACTTGCACAGCTCGGTCTTGCCCACGCCGGTCGGGCCGAGGAACAGGAACGAGCCGGCCGGCCGGTTCGGATCGGACAGGCCCGCACGCGAACGGCGCACGGCGTCGGAGACGACCTTGATCGCTTCCTCCTGGCCGACCACGCGGTTGTGCAGCACCTCTTCCATGCGCAGCAGCTTGTCGCGCTCACCTTCGAGCATCTTGTTGACCGGAATGCCGGTCCAGCGCGACACGACCTCGGCGATCTCCTCGTCGGTAACCCGGTCCTGCACCAGCTTGAAGTCCTTGTGTTCGGCCTCCTGCGCAGCGGCCAGCTGCTTTTCCAGCTGCGGCAGCAGGCCGTACTGGATCTCGCTCATCCTGGCGAAATCCTGGCGGCGCTGCGCCGATTCCAGCTCCAGCTTGGCCTGCTCGACCTGCTCCTTGATCTTGGTTGCACCCTGCAGCGCGGCCTTCTCCGACTTCCAGATTTCATTGAGGTCGGAGAACTCGCGCTCCAGCGCATCGATGTCGTTTTCCAGATCGGCCAGGCGCTGGCGCGAAGCCTCGTCCTTTTCCTTCTTCAGCATCTCGCGCTGGATCTTCAGCTGGATCACACGACGTTCCAGGCGATCCAGTTCCTCCGGCTTGGAGTCGATCTCCATGCGCAGGCGCGAGGCCGCCTCGTCCATCAGGTCGATGGCCTTGTCCGGCAGCTGGCGGTCAGTGATGTAGCGGTTGGACAGCGTGGCCGCCGCCACAATGGCCGGATCGGTGATTTCCACGCCGTGGTGAACGGCGTACTTCTCCTTCAGCCCGCGCAGGATGGCGATGGTGTCTTCCACCGACGGCTCGCCCACGAATACCTTCTGGAAGCGGCGCTCCAGCGCGGCGTCCTTTTCGATGTACTTGCGGTACTCATCCAGCGTGGTGGCACCGACGCAATGCAGTTCGCCGCGTGCCAGCGCCGGCTTCAGCATGTTGCCAGCGTCCATCGCGCCATCGGCCTTGCCGGCGCCGACCATGGTGTGCAGCTCATCGATGAACAGGATGATCTGCCCTTCGCTCTTGGCCAGGTCGTTGAGCACGCCCTTCAGGCGCTCCTCGAATTCACCGCGGAACTTGGCACCGGCAATCAGCGCGCCCATATCCAGCGACAGCACGCGCTTGCCGCGCAGGCCCTCGGGCACCTCGTCATTGATGATGCGCTGGGCCAGGCCTTCGACAATGGCAGTCTTGCCTACGCCGGGTTCGCCGATCAGCACCGGGTTGTTCTTGGTCCGGCGCTGCAGCACCTGGATGGTGCGGCGGATTTCCTCGTCACGGCCGATCACCGGATCCAGCTTGCCGCTCTCGGCGCGCGCGGTCAGGTCGATGGTGTACTTCTCCAGCGCCTGCCGCTGTTCCTCTGCATTTTCCGACTGCACGTTCTCGCCACCGCGCAGCTTGTCGATGGCAGTCTGCAGGCGCGTCTTGTCGGCACCGGCGGCGCGCAGCGCCATGCCCAGCGTACCGCCATCTTCCAGCGCGGCCAGCACGAACCACTCGCTGGCAATGAAGGCATCACCGTGCTGCTGGGCCAGCTTGTCGGTCTGGTTCAGCAGGCGCCCCAGGTCGTTGCCCATCGAGACATTGCCGGCCTGGCCGGACACCTTGGGCAGTGCATCCAGCGCCTCGGTCAGGCGCTCGCGCAGCACCGGTACGTTCACCCCGGCCTGGGCCAGCAGCGGGCGCGTGCTGCCGCCCTGCTGGTCCAGCAGCGCGCTGAACAGGTGAACCGGTTCGATGATGCTGTTGTCGCGGCCCACGGCCAGCGACTGTGCGTCTGCCAGCGCCTGCTGGAAACGCGAGGTGAGCTTGTCCATCCGCATTGCAGAACCTCATCGGTGATCAGGGCCGGCCACTGCCGGCGATGCTGGAAAGATGCGGTTGCCCCACCCCGTTTCAAGGGTGACTGCGACTGCATCCGGAGGCCAGTCAGCCCGCGGCCAGCATGCCGCACCGCATGTTGCCGCCGCGTTGATCCTGCGCAAGCCAGCGCGCGCCTGGCACTGGAATCGGCGCATCACGGATGCGATACTTGCGAATCATTCTCATTTCGATCAAGGCCACGCGTCCCCCTCCATGCCTCCCCACCACGAACAACTGGGCGTGCTGTACCGCGATCACCGGGCCTGGCTGCAGGGCTGGCTGAGCGGCCGCGTAGGCAATCGCGATGTAGCCGATGACCTTACCCAGGACACCTTCGCGCGACTACTGCAGGGCCGCGACCTGGCCGCACTGCGCGAGCCGCGCGCGTTCCTGACTACGGTCGCGCGCGGGCTGGCCGCCAACTGGTTCCGGCGCCAGGCACTGGAGCGCGCCTACCTGGAGTACCTGGCGCAGTTTCCAGAGCCGGTGCTGCCCTCGCTGGAGGAGCAGGCGCTGGTGCGCGAGGCCCTGCAGCAGATCGACACGATGCTCGACGGCCTGCCCGCGATGGCACGCCGGGTGTTCCTGCTGGCGCAGTTCGATGGGCTTCGCTATGAGGCCATCAGCGAACAGCTGGGGCTGTCACTGTCGACGGTGAAGCGGCACATGAAGCGGGCGCTGCTGGGCTGCCTGGCGCATGCCGGCTGAGACCGCCGCCGCACCGGCCCTTCCGCCGCGCGTATTGGAACAGGCCGCCGACTGGCTGATGCGCCTGCACGAGGACGACAGCGCGGCGCAGCGCGCGCAATGGCAACGCTGGCACGATGCCGATCCGGCACACGCCCACGCCTGGCAGCGCGCGGAACGTCTGTTGGCGCTGACCGCTCAGGTGCCTACAGCGCTGGCCCAGCGCACCCTGCAGCCGCCCGCGTCTGCTGGGCGCCGCGCCGTACTGCGCAGCGTCGCCGCTCTGCTGGTGGCGCCACTCGGTGGATGGCTGGCCTGGCGGTTGTGGGACGACGCGGCGTGGGATGCCAGTGCGCGCACGGCGGTGGGCGAGCGCGCCCAGCAGGTGCTGGACGATGGCAGCGTGCTGCACCTGGATACCGGCACTGCGGTCGACATCGCATTCGATGCGCATGCGCGCCTTCTGCGGCTGCGCCATGGGCAGATGCTGGTGGAGACAGCCGCGGATCCACAACGCCCGGCGAGGCCGTTCCGGGTCACGACCCCCTACGGCACGCTGCAGGCACTTGGCACCCGTTTCAGCGTGCGCCTGTTCGGGGACGACGCCCTGCTGGTCGTCCAGCACGGCGCGGTGCGGATCTCCACACCGGGTCAACAGCGCCAGGTCGACGCCGGGCAGCAAATGCGCTGGAACCTGACCCGGCTGCCACCTCCCAAGCCTGCACCACCCGGCGCTGACGCATGGGTCCGGGGCATGCTGGTCGCCGATGCAATGCCGCTGCAACAGGTTTTGCAGGAGCTGGGGCGCTACCAGCACCGCTGGCTGCGCGTGGATCCGCGCGTCGCCGGCCTGCCGGTGTCCGGCGCATTCCCGCTGGACGACCTGCAACGCAGCCTGTCGATGCTTGCCGCCACCCATGCGCTGCGGATCGAGCAGGGGTTGTGGATCCACGTGTCTGCTGCGGGACATCGCGGCTGACACTTTTCCGAGCGTCGCGTGGCAGAGGGTATGAACCCCTCATTTTCCTCCCCATGACCGTGAACCTGCCCCGGCTTCGACTGAGCCTCCTCGCCACCGCGCTCGCCGCCACACCCGCGCTGGCTCAATCACCGCCCGATGAATCCCTGCACGTCCAGCGCAGCACTGTCTCGCTGGGCAGTGCACTGGGCGCGTTCGCCGCCGAGCATGGCGTGGCCCTGTCCTTCGACCCCGCGCTGACCCGTGGTCGCCAGGCTCCCTCGATTGCCACGGGGCTGGACGTGGACGCAGGATTCGACGCACTGCTGCATGGCAGCGGGCTGCGCGCGGTGCGGCGCGCCGATGGCAGCTACACCTTGCAGCGTGCGCAGGTGCCGGCAGGCGCACGACGCACCAGTACCCTGCACGTTCCGGGGCAGGACACCGGTTCGACCTTCGGAGGCAGCCTGCAACTGGACCGCAACTACGTCGCGGCGCAGGCCGCTGGCAACGGTGACATCACCCGGCTGCTGCGCATCCATCCCGCCGTGCAGTTCGACAATGCCGACCAGGGCAGCTTCAGCCCCGGTGAAATCCGCCCCGCGGAGATCAGCATCAATGGTGCGAAGTTCTATCAGAACGCGTTCATCGTCGATGGCATGAACTTCAACAACGACATCGACCCTGGCGCCGATCCGGAGGTGTACCGGCTGTTCTCCGTTCCAGGCGGCTCGCAGGCGCTGGCACTGGACAGCAGCCTGCTGGAAGACGTCACCGTGCATGACAGCAACGTTTCGGCCGCCTATGGTGGATTCAACGGCGGCGTGGTCGAAGCGAGCACCCGGCGACCATCACGCACCTTCAGCGGCCGCCTGTCCACCCAGTCCTCGCGATCTTCGTGGACACGCTACCACCTGGACGCCGCCGTCGCAGACAGCTACCAGAAGGCATCCGGCGCGAATGACGGGCAGCCGGAATTCAAGAAGACCACCACGCGCGCCGATCTGGAGGGCTATCTGACCGACCGCATCGGCGTTCTGGCCAGTTTCACCCGCAAACGCTCGACCATTCCCACCTACAACCTGCAGTCCCACCTGGTCGACGACGCGCATTCGGAGAAACAGATCCAGCGGCGCAGCATCGACAATCTGTTCGTCAAGGCGGTCTGGGAAGCGAGCGACACGCTCGACATCGAGGCAAGCTTTACCCATGCGCCGGAGGAATCCCACTACTTCCGCTCCAACGTCCCCGGTGCCGGCATCGACATCATTGGCGGCGGTCGCCAGGCGATGCTCAAGGCGACGTGGTCGCCGCAATGGGGCACTCTGACCCAGCAGGTGGGCTGGAGTTCTACCGAGCAGTCCCGCCATCCGCAGTCTGCGGACTACATGAGCTGGCACTGGGCCGAGGGCAAGGACTGGGGAGCCTCAGGCAGCTCGCTGGAAGGTGAATTCGGCGATATTGACCAGGCGCAGAAGACGCTCCAGTACCGTGCCGATCTGATACTGGCACCGCGGCGCTGGCTGGGCATGGAGCATCGTTTCGCGGCAGGCGTCCAGTACCAGCACCAGGATGTCGACTACGAGCGCCTGGACGACACCTACATCTATGTCTCGCCGGCGCGCACCACCAGCTGTACCAACAAGGCCGGCATCACCGACACGCAGACCTGCTGGATGGGCCTGACCCGTACCGGCCGCGCCAACACCAGCAACTGGCCCGGACAGTTCTTCACCAGCCGCACCTATTACACGCGCGGCCGGCTGGACTTCCAGATCGACAGCTGGAGCGCCTACGCCGAAGACAGCATCCGCGCGGGGCGCCTGTCGTTGCGCCCCGGCCTGCGCATCGACCATGACAGCTACATGCAGCACACCACGGTCGCACCGCGCCTGGCGATGTCACTGGATCTCGACGCCGCCGGCGACACCCAGCTGATCGCGGGTGCCAACCGCTATTACGGCCGCAACGCGGCCACGTGGCGGCTGCGCGATGGCCTTGATCGGCTGCAATACAGGAACCAGCGCCGCCCGACGCTCGACAGCGAGTGGACCGCAGGTACGCAGACCGCCAACGGGCTGCATTTCGATCGCCTGAGAATCGCCTACGACGATGAGCTGATGCTGGGCGTCAAGCAGCAATGGAAGGGCTGGGAGTTCTTCGGCAAGGTCGTCAACCGCAAGGGGCGTGACCAGGTCGTGCGTTCCAGCAGCCGGGTACAGGACGAACGCGCGGATGACCCTTCGCTGGCCACCCACTACGAAACCTGGAGCAACGACGGCCGCAGCGAGACACAGATCATCAGCCTTACCGTGCGCCCCCTGCGCCGCCTGCAGTTCGGCGGAACCAGCACCACGGGCCTGCTGGCGCTGGACTGGACCGACAGCCGCTCTTCTGCGCCCGACTACGAGGACGACTTCAGCACCGCGTACTACGAGAATCCGATCATCCGTTACGACGGCAGCTACATCCGTTACCGCGATCGTCCGGCAGACAACTTCACCCGCCCATGGACCGCGCGACTGGCCACCACCACGCATATCCCGGCAGCTCGGCTGACCTGGGGCAATACGCTGCGCTACCGGGCCGGCTATCGCGCGATACGGGACACCGGACTGAAGGATGTCCATGACGGCCAGAGTGTTGCGGTCTGGGAAAGACGGCGGTTTGCCCCTTCGTTGATCTGGGACATGCGCATTGGCTGGGAGCAGCCGTTGTCGACGATGGGCACGGTGTTCGCCAACGTGGATGTGTTCAACGTGCTGGATCGGCGCGCGGTGAATGGCGTATCCAGCAGCGTCAGCCGCGCGCCGTACTACGAAATGGGACGCTCGTTCTGGCTCGAAGTGGGCTACCGGTTCTGAGGCCCGCGCGCCGCCGCAGGCTTGGCTGGAGTGCAGTGCTGGTCAGCGCCGTGCTGGCCAGCGCTGCACAGCCACGTCCTTCCCAGCCGGTCTGCGCGCCTGCTCCGGGCAAGGCGGAACGCTGGGATGGCGCCTGCCTGCGTGCGCTCTACAGCAGCCCCAGTACGCGCTGGCCCGCGCCGGAGGTCGAACCCGGCGTGGCGTGGAAGGAACTGGCCCCACTGCCGTCGCCCGTAGGTCCACCGGACAATCCATCAACACCAGCCAAGGTGGCGCTGGGGCGGCGGCTGTTCTTCGATCCGGTTCTTTCGAAGTCGCGGGCGGTGGCCTCCGCCAGCTGCCACGATCCGGACCTGGGCTGGGCCGACGGTCGTCGCGTGTCCTTCGGGCACGGACGCCAGCCCGGCCGCCGCAATGCACCCAGCGTTGCCACCAGCGCACACGTGGCACCGCTGTTCTGGGATGGACGCGCGGCCACGCTGGAAGCGCAGGCGCTGCATCCCATCGCCGATCCCATCGAGATGGGGTTCACCACGCAGGGCGCCGTGCGTCGCCTGCGCCGCGATCCGTCCTATCGCGCAGACTTCGCCGAGGTTTTCGCGCAGCCGCGCATCGATGCCGCCCAGCTCGGCCAGGCCATCGCCGCCTTCGAGCGCAGCCTGTCGCCGCGCAACAGTCGCTTCGATCGCTTCCTGCGTGGCGATACGCGTGCACTGGACGATGCCCAGCTGCGCGGCCTGCACCTGTTCCGCACGCAGGCGGGCTGCATGAACTGCCACCATGGAGCCGCGCTGACCGACAACGGCTTCCACAACCTGGGCCTGCATTTCCACGGCCGCGCGCGGCAGGATCTGGGCCGCTACGAAGTGACCGGCGATCCCGCCGACAGCGGGCGCTTCCGTACGCCCTCGCTGCGCGGTGTTGCCAGCACTGCGCCTTACATGCACAACGGCCTGATCCCGCGCCTGTCCGGCGTGCTGGCGTTCTACAACGTGGGCGGCGCGCGCCCGCGCGCCCCGGCCGCGCTGCCGGCTGATGCGGCGCCGTTCCCAGAGCCGGATCCACTGCTGCGGCCGCGCGGGCTGGGCCGCC
This sequence comes from Stenotrophomonas maltophilia group sp. Smal17, assembly GCF_030237045.1. Classification (NCBI taxonomy): domain Bacteria; kingdom Pseudomonadati; phylum Pseudomonadota; class Gammaproteobacteria; order Lysobacterales; family Lysobacteraceae; genus Stenotrophomonas; species Stenotrophomonas maltophilia group sp. Smal17. The sequence goes on along the minus strand of NZ_JASJSU010000083.1, from coordinate 5,017 downwards.
AGGATCTGCAGGACATCGAGGCGTTCCTGCAGAGCCTGTAGCCGCGGATCAGCCGCCCGCAGGCGGCGTGGGAGCCGGCTTCGGCGGCAACAGCGGTGGCGCCGCCGCAACGGCCACCGGGCAGCCATAGGTGCCTTCAACATCCATGTACAGGCTGTAGCGCTGGGTCGCGGCAAAGCCCACGCGCCAGTCCGGGTTGAACAGCGGGTTGGGCCCGGGCGACAGCCCCAGGTCCATCGGCAGGTTCAGCACTTCCTCCCCGATCATGACCGGCGTGGTCGCCTCCACGAACTGGATGTCTTCGCTGCCTTCGGTGGTGATCACGTTCTTGCGCCGGATCGCCGACGCGGGTGGCGTGGCCGGCAACGTTCCGCGGGCCTGGAAGGCGCCGTTGAAGCCGGTATCCACCTTGACCAGCACGTTCTGCTTGCCAGCGCGGATCGGATAGCGGACGTCGTACGCATCCGCCCATAACGAGGACAGCGTGGCCATCCGCCACGTGCACGGCACCGGACTGGCCGTGGCCTGGATCACCAGCGCATCCTTGTTGACCCGCACCCGGCCCAGCGCGCGCAGTACGTCCAGGCCGATGCGTGGCAGGTCGTCCTGGCCCAGTACCGCAAAGGACACATCGCGCACGGCGACACCACCGATGTCCAACTCGACCGGTGCCGCCAGCGCATACAACTTGCCAGGACTGCCATCGACCGCCATGAAGCCCTCGGTCAGCGTCAAGCCCAGCTCGGTCGCCAGCGCTCGGCCGATGCGCGAGTGTGCGGCGCCGCTGTCCAGATGCACGCGCAGCTCGCGTTCACCGGCTGCGGTGCGCAGCTTCAGGCTGAGCGTCGGCAGTTCGTTGTCCAACTGCAGTGGGACACTGACGTCGCGGGCAGGTGCCTGCGCCGCCATCGCGTTGCGCGGCCATGCGGTAAACCGCTCGAAATGCGGCTCGCTGATGCCGGCAAGATGGATGTCGCGCAGCTTGGGGCTCAGCATGGGGCGGATATCGCGCTCCATCAGCGTGCGGACCTGGAGCATCTGCGTCGCCCAACCCGCGATATCGCCCCGCAGGAGCAGATTGCCGGCCAGGGTGGCCGAACACAGGTACTCGACCCCCTTCACACTGTCCGCCGCCTCGCTGGCCACGGCCTTCAGGCACTCCTGGGCCGCCTGGCTGGAGCGGTCCAGCTCGCCGCGCACGCGGTAGAAACCCGCCTGGCCCAGCTTGCCCTTCACGCCAGGTGACTTGCCCAGCGTCTGCAGCCGGGACAGTTCGGCAAGGCGCACGCTGCGGGTGTAGCCGTAGGGATCGCCCAGTTCGCCATCGCGCGTCTCAACGGCCGCCGCCGAGGCCACCGTCGTGGCGAACAACGCACTCACGCCCAACCACATTCGATGCATCGAGGTCACTCCTGTCTACCTGATCGCGACCGTATCACGCTGGCGATGACACTTGCCCCTGCCGTCTTCAGCTTTCAGCCGCGAGCGATGGCACCGCGGATCGCCTGCAGCTGCCGCTTGATCGCCCGTGCCTGTGCCGGGTCCATGCGCAGCAGCGCCTTCTGGCCGATCGACCTCGACTGCAACGTGGGATCGACAAAGCGGTAGCGGCCGCGTTCATCGCGTTCCACCCGCGGCGCTTGGGCCAGTTCCGGCGTGTCCAGCAGATGGTCGATCACCGCGACTAGGCGGTCGTTGAAATAGCCTTCGGGCCGGCCCAGGTCGACATAGGCCTGCTGGATCAGCGGATAGAAGCGCTTGTACGCAGCCGCCGTCGCCGCCGGGTCCAGCGCAGTGAACGCCTGCACGTAGGGCGCATAGCGCGCCGCATTGGCCGCGGCAATCCGCTCGCCGCCTTCATCGGGCTCGACCTGCAGGCTGCCGGGCAGCGGGCGCGCGGCCAGTGCGGTCGGCGGCACGCTGGGCTTGTCCAGGTTGTCGACCTGGGTGACCAGGCGCTGGATAAGGTGGTCGCGCAGCAGCAGGGTCAACGGCCCCTCGCCCTGGAACAGCTGGCTCAGCGCGCCCCAGGCCGCGGCATCGCTGTCAGCCAGCTTCGGCAGCGCCGGGTCGGCGGCGGCCCCGGTATCGAGCGGATGCTTGATCGGCGGGGGTGCTGGCGCAGGCGCTGTGGCTGCCTTCGGTTGTGGGGGTGCACCGCTGCTGGCGGGAGGGGACTGCACTGGCACCGACACACCGTCTGCCAGGCTTTTCAGCTGATCGCGGAACAACCAGCCCCCCGCGCCACCGATCACCACCACGCCCAGCACCCAGGGCCATACCGCCTTTCCACTCTGCATGATGCAGTCCCTCGTTGTTCACCTGCATGGACAAGGTGTGACCCGGTTGATTTCCATGGGTTCCCTGCCTGTTCCGCTGCCGTTGGGGTTGGGGCCTGCGCATGCACCACGCTCACGCCTGCTTTGCACACCCTGCGCGAGGCTGTGGGTCTTGTCGTGCGGAGACGCTGTCATGCAGTACGCGCTGTACTACTGGACCGGCATCCAGGGCCGGGGTGAATTCGTGCGGCTGGCGCTGGAAGATGCCGGCGCCGACTACATCGACATGGCGCGGGTGCATGGCGATGCGGTGATGCAGCCGTTCCTCGATGGAAACAGCGAGGGTGCACTGCCCTTCGCACCGCCGTTCCTGAAGGCGGGCCGGCAGGTGATCGCGCAGGTGGCGGCCATCCTGGATTTTCTCGGTCCGACCCTGGACCTGGTGCCGCAGGCCGCGTCGCGGCGGATGCAGGCGCTGCAGTTGCAACTGACCATCGCCGACCTGGTGGCCGAGGTGCATGACACCCACCATCCGATCGCCGCGTCGAAATACTACGAAGAGCAGAAGACCGAGGCCAACGCACGTGCGGCTTCACTGCGTGGCGAACGACTGCCGAAGTTCCTCGGCCATTTCGAACAGGTACTGGCCGCCAACGGTGGCCGCCATGCCCTGCGCGAGCACTCCTATGTGGACCTGTCGCTGTTCCAGCTGCTGAGTGGGCTGGACTACATGTTCCCGCGGCGGATGCAGGCGTTGGCGCCCACCCTGCCCCTGCTGCGTGCGCTACACGAGCGTGTGGCGAAGCGGCCGAACATCGCCGCCTACCTGGCTTCGGAACGGCGGCTGGCGTTCAATACCAACGGCATCTTCCGCCATTACCCGGAACTCGATGCAGAGCGGTAGTGCCGGCCGCTGGCCGGCACCACCGTGCGCTCAGCTGACCCCGTCCAGCGGCTTCACCGCCTGCTTCTGCAACGACAACAGCCCCAGCAACAGCGCCAGCGCCACATAGGCGCCCGCGAACTGCCAGCTGATGATGCGCGCCAGCCCGTCCAGGTCCCATGGCAGGTAGATGCCACCGCGCGGGTCCACCGAGTGGATCAGGCCGAACAGGGTCAACAGCGCAGCCACCAGCAGGAAACCGCAGGCGCGGCGCAGGCGACCATCGACCATCGCCGCCACTGCCGAGATCCACAGCATCGAGGTGATGATGAAGCCGTTGCCGAGGGTGAAGATCACCGCCAGTTCCGGCAGGCCATGGCCGTCGAGCTTGGTCAACAGTTGCGGCAGCTGGTCCGGCGCGATCCAGCCCGGCGCCTTGATCGCCAGCAGGTACGCCACCGACGGCAGGAAGCCGAACACCATCGCACCGGTATGGTGGCGCGGCGTGGCCTGGAACGCCTGGGTGGTGATGTCGATGGCCACGTACACGATGATCGGTGCCAGCACCGCCAGCGGCAGCCACTGCACCAGCCCGGAGATGATGCCGAGCATGCCGCCGATGCCCACGAACAGGCCAGTCAGCAGCGTATAGCCGCTGCGTGCGCCCATGTGCTTGTAGGCCGGCTGGCCGATGTACGGCGTGGTCTGCGCAACGCCGCCGCAGACACCGGCCACCAGCGTGGCCACCGCTTCCACCAGCAGGATGTCGCGGGTGCGGTAGTCATCACCGGCCGCGCGTGCGCTTTCGGACACATTGATGCCACCGACCACCATCAGCAGGCCGAACGGCAGCAGCAGCGGCAGGTAGGTCATCGCCGTGGGCAGGCCATCGAGGAAGCCCAGCGTCGGCAGCGGCAGCACCACCTGCGGCGGCACCCATGCCGGCACATGGAAGCCCGGCGCGCCCAGCCCGGCCAGGCCCAGGCCGTAGTACAGCACGGTGCCGAACACGAAGGCCAGCAGCACGCCCGGGCCACGCACCGGCAGCTTGCCCTTGGCAATCAGCACGTACAGCAGCAGGCCCAGCGTGGTGAAGCCGACCAGCGGCGAGCGCAGCGTTTCCAGCAGCGGCAGCAGGCCCATCAGCACCAGCGCGATGCCGGCGATGGATCCCAGCAGCGCAGCACGTGGCAGTGCGCGGGTGACCGCTTCGCCGAAGAACGACAGCACGAACTTCAGCACGCCCATGATGACCAGCGCGGCCATGCCCAGCTGCCAGGTGGCGATGCCGGCGGCATGCGGGTCCAGGCCCTGCTGCTTGAAGGCGATGAAGGCCGGGCCGAGCACCAGCAGGGCCATGCCGATGCTGGTCGGCGCGTCCAGGCCCAGCGGCATGGCGGTGACATCGTCGCGGCCGGTGCGCGCGGCCAGCCGCCGCGCCATCAGGGTGTACAGCAGGTTGCCGACCAGCACGCCGAAGGCGGTGCCGGGGAACATGCGGCCGAACACTACGTCGGCGGGGAACTGGAAGATCCCGACCAGGGCCATGGCGATGAAGCCGAGGATGGAGAGGTTGTCGACGACCAGGCCGAAGAAGCCGTTGAAGTCGCCGGCAACGAACCAGCGACGCGGTGCGGCGGAAGCGGGAGCGGACATGGAAGGGGCGGTGGGGGTGGGGACCGCCGATGGTAGGCCCAGCGGGGCCGGCGCGCCAATTCCGTCATGGAATGATGGGTTCCAGCCAACGGCGGGGCCCCTCGTGGCTGGGGCACGAACAGCGCTTTCCTCGGCTGGGCCGGGCGGATAGGTGGCGCGGGGGACGCCGTAAACCCATCCATGGGGGCTTGGCCGCGGC
>NZ_JASJSU010000082.1:0-18298 GCF_030237045.1 Stenotrophomonas maltophilia group sp. Smal17 | reverse complement strand
TAGCGCTGTGGAACCACCCGATCCCATCCCGAACTCGGAAGTGAAACGCAGCTGCGCCGATGGTAGTGTGGCTCAAGCCATGCGAGAGTAGGTCATCGCCAGGGTTTACACCCAAAACCCCGCTGCTTGCGCAGCGGGGTTTTTCTTTGGGCGCAGAAAATGCGGGTGGTGGTGCCCGCTGGCCGGCGGATGAGTTGATGCCCCCGCCGCCGTTTGCCGGCCAGCGGCCGGCACTACCAGTAGATCCACGCCATGCGTGGATGAGGCGCCCGCCGTGTAAAGAGGTGCCAACCAAGGTTGGCACCCACCCATGGTGGAGCGCAAAAAAAAAGCGGCGCCCCGTGGGGCGCCGCTTTGACCTCAACGATACTCAGTCGAGCAAGCTCGACTCTACTTGGCTGCGGCCTTGTCCTTCATCATCGCGTCTCGGGCCGCCTTGAAGGGGTTGCCCTCGTACCAGTTCGGCCAACGATCACCGCCGGCCAGTTCCTTGCCGACGCCGTACATCAACTGCAGGTCTTCGACGGTGCCGTCCAGCTTCCAGGTGGCCGCGTCGAACTCGTCCTTCGGGCCATGGTAGCGGTTGGCACCGTAGTCGGCGGCGGCCTTGCGGCCCGCCTCCACGCCGCCCTCGCGCAGGTCCTCGCCGCCATCGGCATACAGGGCCGGCACGCCGGCCTTGGCGAAGTTGAAGTGGTCCGAACGGAAGTAGAAGCCACTCTGCACCGAGGTCTCACCGTGCAGGGTGCGGTCCTGGGCGGCGGCCAGCGGCTTGAGGATGTCTTCCAGCTCCGAGCTGCCGAAACCGGTCACGGTCACGTCCTTGGCGCGGCCCGCCACCGACATCGCGTCGATGTTGATCACGCCGGCAATCTTGTCCAGCGGGAAGGTCGGGTGCGCGACGTAGTACTTCGAACCGAGCAGGCCCGACTCTTCCAGGGTCACGGCCAGGAACACCACCGAGCGCTCCGGCTTCGGCTGCTGGTGGGCCATCGCTTCGGCCACCTCGAGGATGCCGGCCACGCCGGTCGCGTTGTCGATCGCACCGTTGTAGATGTTGTCGCCGGTCTCACCCTCGTGCTTGCCCAGGTGGTCCCAGTGCGCCATGTACAGCACGGCCTCGTCGGCACGCTTGCTGCCCGGCAGCACGCCCACCACGTTGCGCGACTGCTTCTGCGCGATCCGGCTCTTCAGATCAACCGCCGCGGTGGCCTTCAGCGGCACCGGCTTGAAACCGCGCTTGCTGGCGTCCTTGTAGGCCTGCGCCAGATCCAGGCCGGCACCGGCGAACAACGTCTTGGCGGCCTCCGCGCTCAGCCAGCCCTGCACCGGGATACGGGCTTCCGGATCATCCTTGGCGGGCAGGTCGTACTGCGGGCCGGCCCAGGAGTTCTTCACCACATCCCAGCCATAGGAGGCGCCCGCGGTGTCGTGCACGATCAGCGCGGCGGCGGCGCCCTTGCGTGCGGCCTCTTCGAACTTGTAGGTCCAGCGGCCGTAGTAGGTCATGCGCTTGCCGTCGAACAGCTTGTCGTCATCGACGTGGAAGCCGGGGTCGTTGACGAACATGACAACCGTCTTGCCCTTCCAGTCCTGGCCGGCGTAGTCGTTCCACTTCTGCTCCGGTGCATCGACGCCGTAGCCGACGAACACCAGGTCGCTGGCATCGACCTTCACCTCGGCTTGGCCGGTACGCGTGCCGACCACCATGTCGGTGCCGAACTTCAGCTCGGTGGTCTTGCCGCCCTGGGTGATCTTCAGCACGGTCGATTCGTCGGCCGTGGTTTCGGTCATCGGCACATCCTGGAACCAGCTGTCGCCGTTGCCGGGCTGCAGGCCGATGCGCTGCATCTGGTCGCGGATGTAGTTGACCGTCAGCTCTTCGCCCTTGCTGCCCGGGGCGCGGCCTTCGAACTCATCCGAGGCCAGGGTCTTGACCATCTCGGCAAAGTCGCCGGCATTGATGTCCGGCGAGAACGAATGGGCGGCGGGCTTGGCGGCCGCAGTGTCGGTGGCTGGCGCGGCGGCCGGCGTATCTTCGCCTTTGCAGGCACTGAGCGCGGCCGCGGCGGCCAGGCACAGGAGGAGTTTGCGGGGCATCGTCGATTCCTGGGTAACAAAGGGTGGCCGTACGTTGTGCACGACCGGTTGGGCGAGGATCACCGGACCGAAAGGCGCGGTGGCTCAGTCCGCCGGGGCGGTTTCGGTGTCGAACGGGATCGGCTCGGCGCCGGTGACCGGCCCGATGCGGGCGCTGCGGTGCACGTACAGCACCACCTCGCGTTCGAACTGCAGGGGGCCATTGACCACGGCATTGGGGCCGATGATCACGCGCGGCTTGCGGCTGGCAGTCAGCGAGACGCTGAAATTGGGCTTGCGGACGTGCACACCGCCGTTGACCTGCGAGCCGATCCCCACGGTGATGTCACCGTTGACGGTCTCCACATCCTTGCCGACGCGGCTTTCGACCAGGCCGATGCCACCGTTCACGGTTTCAACGCCGCCTTCGATCTGGCTGCCACGGTCGCTGAAGATGCTGCCGTTGACCGTGCTGACGCTGCCATGCGCAATGACTTCGCGGCCCAGGCGCACGCCGCCGTTGACTGTCTCGATCTTGCCGGTGCGTGCGCGGTCGGCCACTTTCACCCCGCCGTTGACGGTATCGATACTGCTGGTTTCCGCGCCTTCGCCAACGCGGATACCGCCGTTGACCGTATCCAGCTTGCCGTAGCGCTGGCCGGGTTCGGCGCTGATGCTGCCGTTGACCTTGCTGATGTTGCCCTGGGCGCCGGCCGGGCCGGCCGCGAGCAGGACGCCCAACAGCAGCGGAATGGAAAGAGTTTTCATGGGGACCTCGATGGATGTGCGGCTGGCAGGCCGCGTGCGGAGATGTCACCATTCCCCGGTAGCCCCCGCAACTGCCTGAAGTCACTGGAAAGCCCTTGCGCGACAACGCCTTCCCATCACGCCGACATCACATCGCCGCTGCCCGCGGCGGGCGCTGCCTGCTGTTGGCGCTGGCGATCGCGCTGGCCCTGCCACTGCCCGCCGCGGCGCAGACCACCCGTGAGACCGAGCGCAAGCTGCAGAAGCTGCGCACCGAACTGAAAGGCGTGGCGCAGGAGCGTCGTCAAATCGAAGGCCAGCGCGGGCAGGCGTCACAGCAACTGCGCGAGGCCGACGAGAAGGTGGCCCGCAGCGGACGCGCGCTTGCGCAGACCGAGACCGCACTGCGTGAGCAGAGCCGTGCCCTGGCCGAAGCCGAGCAGCGCCGCAGCAGCCTGCAGAACAACCTGGCCCAGCAGCACCGCGAACTGGCCGGCCTGCTGCGCGCGGCCTATCAGCTGGGCAACCACGCACCGCTGAAGCTGCTGCTGTCGCAGGACACCGTGGCCGATGCCAACCGTGCCCTGGCCTATCACCGCTATCTGCAGCGCGAACGCGCGCAGCGCATCACCACGCTGACCGCTGACCTGAAGGAACTGGAAGCCCTGCAAGCGCAGATCGCCGAACGCCAGCAGAAGCTGCAGGGCGCGCAGCGTGACCAGAAGCAGCAGGCGGCCACCCTGGCGGCCGATCGCCGTGATCGGGCGCAGACCGTGGCCTCGCTGGACGAACGCTTCAAGGACCAGCGCGAAAAGGAACAAGCGCTGGGCCAGGATGCAAAGGCGCTGGAAACGCTGCTGGCCAATCTGCGTGCCGCGGCGGCCCGTGCCGAAGCCGAGCGTCGCGCCGCCGCGCGCCGGGCTGCTGCCGAGAAAGCCGCCGCCGAGAAGGCCGCACGCCAGGCCAAGGCGGAAGGCCGCCCGCCACCGCCGACCAAGGTGCCGCCCGCGGTGGCCTCGGCGCCGGCACCGAAGGTGGGCGGACTGGGCTGGCCGTTGTCGGGCAATCTGCTGGCCCGCTACGGCGGCAAGCTGCCCGACGGGCGCACCAGCAGCGGCGTGCTGATCGGCGCGCCGGCCGGCAGCACGGTCACCGCCGTGGCCGATGGCACGGTGGTGTTCTCCGACTGGATGACCGGCTACGGCATGATCCTGATCGTCGACCACGGCAACGGCTACATGAGCCTGTACGCACACAACGACACCCTGCTGAAGGATGCCGGCGCACGGGTCAGCCGCGGCGATGCGGTGGCCAAGGTCGGCAATTCCGGCGGCCAGGGCGTCACCGCGCTTTACTTCGAGCTGCGCCGTGGCGGGCAGCCGGTCAATCCGGACAGCTGGCTGCAGCGGCGCTGAATCCGGCGCCGTCGCGTGACGGGCGGATTCAACGGGAATTTAGCTGTGCTTCGCGCATAATCGGCGCATGTGCCTTGGGCACGATGCCACCGTCGACAGGAGTGATCCATGCGCGCAGCCCGTACCGCCACCCTCTTGCTGGCCCTGTTGCCAGCGCTGTCCTGGGCGCAGCAGACCGCGCCCGCCCCGAGCCAGGAAACCAGTGGGCAGGCAGCGAACAGCGAGGAGGCGGTAACCTCGAAGGTGCCGCTGGAGGAAATCCGCCGTTTCGTGGCCGTGTACAACGCGGTGCGCGCCGCCTACGTGGATCCGGTGGACGACAAGAAGCTGATGCAGTCAGCGGTACGTGGCCTGCTGCTCGACCTCGATCCGCACAGCACCTACTTCAACAAGGAAGACGCGCAGGCCTTCGACGAGCAGGCCAACGGCGCTTACGAGGGTATCGGCGTGGAGCTGCAGCAGCAGCCGGACAACGCCAGCATGAAGGTGATCTCGCCGATCGACGACACGCCGGCAGCCAAGGCCGGCATCCTCGCCGGTGACCTGATCATCGCCATCGACGGCAAGCCGATCAGCGCGATCGACGCCAGCGAGCCGCTGCGCGGCCCGGCCGGCAGCAAGGTGGTGCTGACCATCGTGCGCGAAGGCAAGCCGAAGCCGTTCGACGTCAGCCTCACCCGCCAGACCATCCGCGTGACCAGCGTGCGCAGCCGCCTGCTGGAGCCGGGGTATGGCTACATCCGCCTGAGCACCTTCCAGGCCGATACCGGTTCGGACTTCCAGAAGCACGTGCAGCAGCTGCAGAAGCAGTCCGGTGGCCAGCTCAAGGGCCTGGTGCTGGACCTGCGCAGCAACCCGGGTGGCCTGCTGACCGCCGCGGTGCAGGTGGCCGATGATCTGCTCGACAAGGGCAACATCGTCAGCACCCGCGGCCGCATCAGCATCAGCGACGCACGGTTCGACGCGACCCCCGGCGACCTGCTGAAGGGCGCACCGGTGGTGGTGCTGGCCGATGCCGGTTCGGCCAGTGCCTCGGAAGTGCTGGCCGGCGCGCTGCGCGACAACAAGCGCGCCCGCGTGGTCGGCAGCCGCACCTTCGGCAAGGGTTCGGTGCAGACCGTGCTGCCGCTGGACAACGGGGATTCGGTGAAGCTGACCACCGCGCGCTATTACACGCCCAGCGGCAAGTCGATCCAGGCCACCGGCATCGTGCCGGACGTTGAATTGAAACCCGCTGCCACGCCGGCCGAGGATGCACTGCCGGCCAGCCTCAGCGACTACAGCGAAGCGACCCTGCCGGGCCATCTGCGCGGCGACGATGAAGGCACCGAGGGCTACCACGCCGGTGCCGTGCTGCCGGGCGATGGCCCGATCAACGATGCGCTGGCCGAACTCAAGAACCCGGGTTCGGTGGCGGCACGCTTGAAGGCCGAAGCCGCCAAGGCGGAGGCGGCCAAGGCCGCGAAGGCCGCTGCGGCGAAGCCCGAAGCGAAGCCGGAGCAGAAAGTCGAACCGAAGGCGGACAGCACGCTGGAAGCCAAGCCCGCGCCGGTCCCGGCCAAGCCTTGATTCTGTAGAGTCGAGCCATGCTCGACTGATCTACGAGCGGGTGAGCGTGGAGCCGGCCAGCGGCCGGCACTACCCGGTAGGTCAGAATCCGTGGCGCTTGCGCAGCCGGCGCGCGATGGCCGCGCGCACGTAGACCCCGTACAGCAGGCCGAACACGAAGCCGCCGATGTGCGCCCACCAGGCCACCATGCCGAAGCTGGGGCCGATGTGCGCGAACACCACCTGCAGTGCGGCCCACACGCCGATCAGCAGGTAGGCCGGGGCGCGCACGAACTCCAGGAACAGGCCGAGCGGGATCACCACGCCCAGGCGGGCGCCGGGGAACAGGGCCAGGTAGGCGCCGATCAGCGCCGAGACCGCGCCGCTGGCGCCGATGATGATCTGGTCCGGGCTGCCCATGGTGTAGATCGCCACCAGGTTGGACACCGCGCCGCCGACCAGGAACAGCAGCAGCAACCGCCACGGCCCCAGCACGCGCTCGGCGGGCAGGCCGAAGATCAGCAGGAACACCAGGTTGCCCAGCAGGTGTGACCAGTCCGCGTGCAGGAACAGGGCGGTGAACAGGCGCAGCACGCTGCCGTCCTGCAGGGTCGCCCACCAGTCCAGCGGGTGGGTCAGGCCGGTGGACAGGGCGCCCCAGTCCAGCCAGAGGCTGCCGCGGGCATCGTCCGGGCGCGAGATCGACCACAGGAACGCCAGCCACAATGCCGCAAACAGCACGGGCGTGGCCCAGCGCAGGGCCGCCTTCTTGCGCGACGGGAGGGAGACGAACATGGCATTAGCCTAGCGTGCGGGCGCTTGTGGCGGGGATGGTCCTGTTCAGCTTTTGAGACGAAAAAACCGCCGGCGCTGTTATTGTTTCATTAACAGCTCTGGGTAATACTCGCATACGGCGTCGTATGTCGGGAGGGGAATCCGGCGCGCTCCGAAGGGCCCCAGGGCCGGCCGGGCGCAGGCGCACTCAGAGCACCATCACCGCTTACCGGAGAGAGAACTACGATGCAAACCGCTTCCACCATTGCCCGTTTGACCCTGCTGGCCGTCGGCGTTGCCGGTGCGCTGGCCGCCGCCGATGCCAACGCCGCCGCCTTCCAGTTGAAGGAAAACAGTGCCAAGGGCCTCGGCCGTGCGTTCGCCGGCTCCGGCAGCGCCGAGGGCGACGCCTCCATCATCGCCGTCAACCCGGCCGGCATGCGTCAGCTGGACGGCACCCTGATCCAGGGTGACCTGAGCGCCATCAGCTTCAAGGCCGAGTTCAAGGGCCAGGGTCGCAAGCCGACCGGCGCCGCGCAGACCGGCGGTGACGGCGGCGACGCTGGCATGATCGCCCCGGTTCCGGCCGCGTACTTCCACATGCCGATCGGCGAGAAGGCCCACTTCGGTGTGTCGCTGACTGCTCCGTTTGGTTTCAAGACCGAGTACGACAATGGTTGGGTGGGTCGCTACAGCGGCCTGAAGACCGACCTGAAGGCCATCGATCTTGGCTTTGCCGCATCCTATGACGTCAACCCGTACGTCTCGTTCGGCGCGTCGGTGTTCGTTGAACACCTGACCATCGAGCTCAGCAACAACATCGACTTCGGTACTGCGTTGGCCCAGGCCCGCGTGCCGGGCTACGCCCCGGGCAGCGCCGATGGCAAGCTGACCGTTGAAGGTGACAACAATGCCGTGGGCTGGACGGTCGGTGGCCTGTTCTCGATCGATGAGAACACCCACATCGGCCTGAGCTATCGCTCCAAGGTCACGCACAAGATCACCGGCGGCGATGCCACCTTCCTGATGCCGAATGACAATGGCCGCACTGCGACCATCCTGGGTCAGACCCAGCCGGGCCAGTTCGTCAGCACCAGTGGCAAGGCAACCGTGAAGCTGCCGGCGTCGGCGACCCTGAGCGTGACGCACAAGGTCAACGATCGCTGGACCGTGATGGGTGACGTCACCCGCACCGCTTGGTCGACCGCATTCGACTCCTTCACCATCGACTATGCTTCGGCCCAGAAGGACTCTGTGCTGGACTTCGGCTATCGCGATACCACCTTCGTGTCGCTGGGTGCGGACTACAAGCTGAGCGATACCGTCACCCTGCGCGGTGGTGTCGCGCTGGACCAGACCCCGACCACCGACGCTCATCGTGACGTCCGCGTGCCGGATACCAGCCGCAAGTGGCTGTCGCTGGGCGTGGGCTGGACCCCGTCGGCGAACACCGAATACAACTTCGGCTACACCCACCTGTTCACCAGCGACCCGAACGTGAACATCCAGCCGACCACCAACAATCAGGGCAACTCGCTGGCTGGCAAGTACAAGGTCCGTGGCGACGTGCTGGCTGCTTCGTTCCAGTACAAGTTCTGATCCAGGCGTTCGCCTGAAGCAGGACACGGAGGGCCCCGCGCAAGCGGGGCCTTTCCTTTTTCATGGCGTGGCCTCCCTGCAGGGCGCGGATCCATGACAATAGGGCGATGAACCTGTCCGACCCGAACTTCCAGCTGGAGCTGGCTGCCAACATCGCCGTCGCCGGCTCGATCCTGCTGGCCGGCCGCAACAACGTGCACACCTGGTGGCTGGGCATCGTCGGCTGTGCACTGTTCGCAGCGGTGTTCGAACGCTCGCATCTGTACGCGGACATGGTGCTGCAGTTCTTCTTCATCGCCATCAGCGTGCTGGGCTGGTGGCAGTGGCTGCGTGGCGACCATGGTTCGCCGCTGCCGATCACCGCGCTGCGCCCGCGTGCGTGGGCCTGGCTGGCGCCGTTGGCGGTGGTGGCCACCTTCGGTTATGGCTGGATGTTGACCCGCCTGACCAACGCCTACGCGCCGTACATCGATTCGGCGGTGCTGGTGCTGAGCGTGATCGCGCAGATCCTGATGATGCGGCGCAAGCTGGAATCGTGGTGGGTGTGGCTGCTGGTGAACACCGTGGCGGTGCCGCTGTACTACAGCCGTGGCCTGCACCTGACCTCGATCCTGTATGTCGGCTTCTGGATCAACGCGCTGGTGGCGCTGCGCCATTGGCGCAACCTGATGCGCGTCGAAGCACGTTGAGCAACAAAAAACCCCGCTTTCGCGGGGTTTTTCGTTTTACTGCATCAACCGGGCGATCAGTCGCCCAGGGTCAGCAGCGAGGCGTTGCCGCCCGCGGCGGTGGTGTTCACCGTCACCGTCTTCTCGGTGGCGAAGCGCAGCAGGTAGTGCGGGCCACCGGCCTTCGGGCCGGTGCCGGACAGGCCCTGGCCGCCGAACGGCTGCACGCCGACCACCGCACCGATCTGGTTGCGGTTGACGTAGACGTTGCCGACGTGGACACCGTTGCTGATGCGATCAACGGTTTCGTCGATGCGCGAATGCACGCCCAGGGTCAGGCCGTAGCCGGTGGCGTTGATCTGGTCGATCACCGCGTCGAGCTGGTCGCCCTTCCAGCGGATCACGTGCAGCACCGGCCCGAAGATTTCCTTGTGCAGCTGGCCCAGGTCCTTCAGCTCATACGCGCGCGGTGCGAAGAAGGTGCCGTTGGCGGCTTCTGCGGACAGCTCGGCGGCGGCGATCAGGCGTGCTTCCCGGTCCATGCGCACGGCGTGGTCCTGCAGGATCTTCAGTGCATCGGCGTCGATCACCGGGCCGACGTCGGTGGACAGCAGGCCCGGGTTGCCGACCTTCAGTTCCTTCATCGCACCGGCCAGCATGGTCATCACCTTGTCGGCGATGTCGTCCTGCACGAACAGCACGCGCGCGGCCGAGCAACGCTGGCCGGCGGAGGTGAAGGCCGAACCGATGGCGTCCTTGACCAGCTGTTCCGGCAGCGCCGAGGAGTCGGCGATGAAGGCGTTCTGGCCACCGGTCTCGGCGATCAGCACGCCGATGGCGGCGTCACGGGCGGCCATCGCGCGGTTGATCGCACGGGCGGTGTCGGTGGAGCCGGTGAAGGCCACGCCGGCCACGCGCGGGTCGGCGGTCAGCGCGGCACCGACGGTGGCACCGTCGCCCGGCAGGAACTGCACCACCTCGGCCGGCACGCCGGCGTCGTGCAGCAGCTTCACTGCGTAGTAGCCGATCAGGTTGGTCTGTTCGGCCGGCTTGGCGATGACGCTGTTGCCGGCGGCCAGAGCGGCAGCGACCTGGCCCAGGAAGATCGCCAGCGGGAAGTTCCACGGGCTGATGCAGACGAACACGCCGCGGCCGTGCAGCTGCAGCTCGTTGGATTCACCGGTCGGGCTCGGCAGCTTCTCGGCGTGGCTGAACTGCTCGCGTGCCTGCTTGGCGTAGTAGCGCAGGAAATCCACGGCTTCGCGCACTTCGGCGATGCTGTCGGGCAGGCTCTTGCCGGCCTCCTTCACGCACAGCGCCATGAACTCCGGCATGCGCGCTTCCAGCTGGTCGGCGGCGTGCTCGAGGATGGCGGCGCGGCTGGCGGCCGGGGTGCGGTTCCAGGCCGGCTGCGCGGCCACGGCGTTGGCGAGGGCCTTCTGCACGGTGGCGGCATCGGCGGCCAGCCACTGGCCGACCACTTCACGGGTGTCGGCCGGGTTGGTCACCGGCAGCGCGGCGCCGGCCGGGTTCGCACCCGGCACCAGCGGGGCAGCCTGCCAGGGCTTCACGGCCGCGTTGATCTGCTCGGCCAGGGCGCGCAGTTCGTTGTCGTTGGCGAGGTTGGCGCCCATGGAGTTCTTCCTGTCGTGGTTCTGGCTGCGCAGCAGGTCAACCGGCAGCGGGATCTTCGGGTGGGGGATCGAGGCGAACGAGGCGACCATCTCGACCGGATCGCGGATCAGGTCGGCGATCGGCACGCGTTCGTCAGTGATGCGGTTGACGAAGCTGGAGTTGGCGCCGTTTTCCAGCAGGCGGCGCACCAGGTACGGCAGCAGGTCTTCATGCGAACCGACCGGCGCATACACGCGGCAGGGAAGGCCGAGGCGGTCGGCCGGTACCACTTCGGCGTACAGGTCGTCGCCCATGCCGTGCAGCTTCTGGTGCTCGTACACGCCACCGTTGGCGATGCTGCGCACCGCGGCGATGGTGTGCGCGTTGTGCGTGGCGAACATCGGGTAGATCGCGTCGGCATGGGTGAACAGGCGCTTGGCGCAGGCCAGGTAGGACACGTCGGTGTTCTGCTTGCGGGTGAACACCGGGTAGCCCGGGTAGCCTTCGATCTGCGCGCGCTTGATCTCGGCATCCCAGTAGGCGCCCTTGACCAGGCGCACCTGCAGGCGACGACCGGCGCGGCGCGCCATGTCGGCCAGGTGGTCGATCGTGTACGGCGTGCGCTTCTGGTAGGCCTGCACGACCACGCCGAAGCCATCCCAGCCGGCCAGCGAGGCATCGCTGAACACCTGTTCGATGATGTCCAGCGACAGTTCCAGGCGGTCGGATTCTTCGGCGTCGACGGTGCAGCCGATGCCGTAGCTCTTGGCCAGCTGCGCCAGTTCCAGCACGCCCGGCACCAGGTCCTTCAGCACGCGCTCGCGCTTGGCGTGCTCGTAGCGCGGGTACAGCGCCGACAGCTTGATCGAGATGCCCGGGGCGTTGTTGACGTCACCATCCGGACGGCCGCCGCGTGCCTTGTGATCGCCGCCGATGGCGTGGATCGCACGACGGTAGTCTTCCAGGTAGCGCAGCGCGTCCTTCATGGTCAGCGCGCCTTCGCCCAGCATGTCGAAGGAGTAGCGGTAGTCTGCGTTGTCACCCTTGTGCGAACGCGACAGCGCTTCGCTGATCGTGCGGCCCATGACGAACTGGTGGCCCATGATCTTCATCGCCTGGCGCACGGCCAGGCGCACCACCGGCTCACCGACGCGGCCGACCAGGCGCTTGAACGCGCTGGGCGCATCGGCGCGGGTGGCGTCGTTCATCTGCACCAGCTTGCCGGTCAGCATCAGGCCCCAGGTGGAGGCATTGACCAGCACCGAGTCGCTGCCGCCCAGGTGCTTTTCCCAGTCGGCGTCGGCCAGCTTGTCGCGGATCAGCTTGTCGGCGGTGTCCTGGTCCGGAATGCGCAGCAGCGCTTCGGCCACGCACATCAGCAGCACGCCCTCCTCGCTGCCCAGGTCGTACTGGCGCATGAAGGCTTCGATCGCGCCCTGGTCCTTGGCGCGCACGCGGACGCGGCCGACCAGGTCGGCGGCCAGCGCCTGCACCCTGGCCTGCTCCTCGGCGGGCAGGCGGGCCTGCGCCAGAAGATCGCGGACGTGGCTGGCCTCGTCCTTCAACCAGGCATCGGTGATGGCCTGGCGGAACGGGTTGGTGGACGCCGGCAGTTCCGGCGACAGCAGCGCGCCGGGACGCGGGGCGTCGCTGGCGGCAGGGGAGGAGGAGGGTGCGTTCATGCCGGTCCGGCCAGTGGAAAACTTGGCGATTTTAATCATTTTTCGGGGTTCCGGAAGTGCCCCGCAGCTCCCTTCGTGAAGTGCTGATAGCCCCTAGCTGCGGTGGATTCAGCGTGTTCAGCAGGCTCGGCAATATTTGTGCTGAATTCGTCATTCGGGCCGCCGACCTCATGCTGTGTTGCAGCATGGGAAAAAGTGTGAATGCACCCTTGCTACCGGCGAGAGGGCGGGGCTACCATCGAGACGTTTCCCGCGGCAGGAACGCGGTTGCGACATGATCGAGGTGCTTCCAGCTCCGGATGGGTCAGGTACGCAGCTGCGGCTGCGTCCCCCACGGGCGCTCGATGCCCGGCAGTTCGTCCTGTTGTTCACCGTGTTGTCGGGTGCGATGTGGCTGGTGTCCGCCCTCGGGTGGTTGGCCGGCAATGCATTCGCCCCCCTGTTCGCGCTGCTGTACAGCCTGGTGCTGGCGGCGGCGCTGCGTGCCTTGTGGCGCAGCGGAGAACGGCAGGAGGAGATCCGGGTAGTGCCGGCGTACGTGGAGGTCATCCCCGTACCCGGTGGATCGCCGGTGTTCCGGGCCCACCCCCACTGGGTGCGCCTGCTCACCGACGATGAGAGGGTCCGGCTGGCATCCAGCGGCCGGCAGGTGGAGGTGGGGAGTTTCCTCGCGCCGGCCGAACGTCAGACGCTTGCAGAGACACTTGAAAGCTTGCTCGCCGCCAGCGATGGCGGCAACCGACGACGCTAAGGGTCTAGGCAATGAAGCAAAGCAGCAGGTGGGGCACGAAGTGCGTTGCAGCGGTCGCCGCCACGGTGGCCGGGGGACTGGTTCCGGCATTGGCATGGGCCCAGGCGGCCGATCCCAAGCCGTGGCAGCTGAACATGGGCAAGGGGGTGACCCAGACCTCGCGCCTGGCCTGGGAGTCGAACAACCTGTCGTTGATCATCTGCACGGTGATCGGCGTCATCGTGTTCGGTGCGATGGCCTACGCCATCTTCAAGTTCCGCAAATCCAAGGGCGCGGTGGCCGCCACCTTCAGCCACAACACCAAGGCCGAGGTGATCTGGACGGTGATCCCGGTGATCATCCTGATCGTGATGGCATGGCCGGCCACGGCCAACCTGATCAAGATGTACGACACCCGCGATGCCGAGATGACGGTGAAGGTCACCGGCTACCAGTGGATGTGGAAGTACGAATACCTCGGCGAGAACGTCACCTTCACCAGCCGCCTGGACCGTGAGTCCGACCGCGTGCGGCAGAGCGGCATCGTGCCGACCCGCGAGAGCCATCCGCATTACCTGCTGGACGTGGACAACCGGCTGGTGCTGCCGGTGGATACCAAGGTGCGCTTCGTCATCACCTCCGATGACGTGATCCATGCCTGGTGGGTGCCGGCGCTGGGCTGGAAGCAGGACGCCATCCCCGGCTTCATCAACGAGGCCTGGACCAGCATCGAGCAGCCCGGCGTGTACCGCGGCCAGTGCGCCGAGCTGTGCGGCAAGGACCATGGCTTCATGCCGATCGTGGTCGAGGCGGTGTCCAAGGAAGACTTCAAGCAGTGGCTGGCGCAGCGCAAGCCGGCGCCACCGGCCGCGCCTGCAACGCCTGCGGCACCGGCAGAACCCGCGGCGCCGGCCGGTGAGGCGCCTGCCGCCCCCGCTGCGGCGGACGCCGCCAGCGCCCCTGCCACCGCAGCCAGCGGCGCGTGATGTAAAGCCCGCGGCCGCCTGCGGCTGCGGTGACAACCGATTCTGAGAGGTGTTTTGCAATGGCGCACTCGGCAGTTGGGCACGACGATCACCATCACCAGCAGAGTTTCTTCGAGCGTTGGTTCTTCTCGACCAACCACAAGGACATCGGCACGCTGTACCTGGGTTTCAGCTTCATCATGTTCATCATCGGTGCGGCGATGAGCGTGGTGATCCGCGCCGAGCTGGCGCAGCCGGGCCTGCAGTTCGTCAAGCCCGAGTTCTTCAACCAGATGACCACCGTGCATGCGCTGGTGATGATCTTCGGTGGCGTGATGCCGGCCTTCGTCGGCCTGGCCAACTGGATGATCCCGCTGCAGATCGGCGCGCCGGACATGGCGCTGCCGCGCATGAACAACTGGTCGTTCTGGCTGCTGCCGGTGGCCTTCAGCCTGTTGCTGCTGACCCTGTTCCTGCCCGGTGGTGCGCCGGCCGGTGGCTGGACGCTGTACCCGCCGCTGTCGCTGCAGGGTGGCTACAACGTGGCCTTCAGCGTGTTCGCGATCCACGTGGCCGGCATCAGTTCGATCATGGGCGCGATCAACATCATCGCCACCGTGCTGAACATGCGCGCGCCGGGCATCGACCTCCTGAAGATGCCGATCTTCTGCTGGGCCTGGCTGATCACCGCGTTCCTGCTGATCGCGGTGATGCCGGTGCTGGCCGGCGCGGTGACCATGCTGCTGACCGACAAGTTCTTCGGTACCAGCTTTTTCAATGCCGCCGGTGGCGGTGACCCGGTGATGTACCAGCACATCTTCTGGTTCTTCGGGCACCCCGAGGTCTACATCATGATCCTGCCCGCCTTCGGCGTGGTCAGCGAGATCATCCCGACCTTCAGCCGCAAGCCGCTGTTCGGCTACCAGGCGATGGTGTACGCCACCGCCGCGATCGCGTTCCTGTCGTTCATCGTCTGGGCCCACCACATGTTCACCGTGGGCATGCCGCTGGGCGGCGAGATCTACTTCATGTTCGCCACCATGCTGATCTCGATCCCGACCGGCGTGAAGGTGTTCAACTGGGTCAGCACCATGTGGCGTGGCTCGCTGACGTTCGAGGCGCCGATGCTGTGGTCGGTGGCCTTCGTCATCCTGTTCACCATCGGTGGTTTCTCCGGCCTGATGCTGGCCATCGTGGCGGCCGACTTCCAGTACCACGACACCTACTTCGTGGTGGCGCACTTCCACTACGTGCTGGTAACCGGCGCGGTGTTCGCGCTGATCGCCGCGGTGTACTACTGGTGGCCGAAGTGGACCGGGCGCATGTACAGCGAGAAGTGGGCCAAGGTGCACTTCTGGTGGTCGATCGTGTTCGTCAACCTGCTGTTCTTCCCGCAGCACTTCCTCGGCCTGGCAGGCATGCCGCGCCGTATTCCCGACTACAGCGTGGCCTTCGCCGACTGGAACCTGATCAGCTCGATCGGTGCGTTCGGCATGTTCGTTACCCCGTTCATGATGGCGGCGATCCTGCTGTCCTCGCTGCGCAACGGTGAAAAGGCCGAGGCGCGCAGCTGGGAAGGCGCGCGTGGCCTGGAATGGACGCTGCCGTCGCCGGCACCGGCGCACACCTTCACCACACCGCCGACCATCCGCCCGGGCGACCTGGCGCATGACGACATCACGCATTGAGGTGGGGCATGCATAACGAGAGCCCGCTCCCGATCGGTAGAGTCGAGCAAGGCTCGGCTGATGCCTTGGGTAGAGTCGAGCCATGCTCGACTGACGAAAAGCAGCCGAGCATGGCTCGGCTCTACAACAGCGAAGAGCAGCCGACCAGCGGTCGGCTCTACCAGAGCGGGAGCGTCGAGCAGCAGCGCCAGCGTGCCAAGCGTACCGCTGCCTGGGTCGGCGCCATCGCCGTGATGGTCTACGTCGGCTTCATCCTCAGTGGGGTGATCGGCCGATGAGCGACGCACCGGCCAGCACCCCGTCACGCAGCGCCGGGCTGCCGCGCCTGATCGGCGTGGCGGTAGCGGTGTTCCTGCTGACGTTCTCGCTGGTGCCGCTGTACCGCATCGCCTGCGAGAAGGTGTTCGGCGTGCGCCTGGAGCGTGGCCCCGGCAGCGAGGCCAGCGCGGGCGCGGTGGCCGGCAGGCGTACTGTGCGCGTCGAGTTCGATGGCGGCGTCAATTCGCGCCTGCCATGGTCGTTCCATCCCGAGCAGCTGACCATGGACGTGGTGCCCGGCGAGCTCAACGAAGCGCTGTACTTCGCCCGCAACGACAGCCCGCAGGCGGTGGTGGGCAGTGCCGTGCCTTCGGTGGCACCGGCACGCGCGTCGGGATTCTTCAGCAAGACCGAGTGCTTCTGCTTCACCGCGCAGACGCTGCAGGCCGGCGAGAAGCGCGACATGCCGGTACGTTTCATCGTCGATCCGGACCTGCCGCCGGAGATCAGGACGATCACCTTGTCCTACACCTTCTACCGCAACGACGCGTTGTCCGATCGGCTGGCCCCGGCCGCCACTTCGGAAGGCGCGCACGCCGCACCCTGACCCGGATACCGACATGGCCCAGACACCGACCGACGCCAACGTGTACTTCGTCCCGGCCCAGAGCAAATGGCCGTTCGTGGGCTCCATCGCGATGATGGTGACCATGGTCGGCGTGGCCAGCTGGCTCAACGATGCCAGCTGGGGACGCTGGACGTTCTACATCGGCATCGCGATGCTGGTGCTGACCCTGTTCTGGTGGTTCAGCGACGTGGTGCGCGAATCGCAGGCCGGCAACTACAACCGCCAGGTCGACGGCTCGTTCCGGATGGGCATGGTCTGGTTCATCTTCTCCGAAGTGATGTTCTTCGGCGCCTTCTTCGGCGCGCTGTTCTACACCCGCAATCTCGGCCTGTCGTGGCTGAGCGGCGAAGGCCGCGGGGTGATGACCAACGAGCTGCTCTGGCAGGGCTATTCCGCTGGATGGCCGACCAATGGTCCTGCGGCGATCGGTGGTGCGTTCCAGACCATCCCGGCCTGGGGCCTGCCGCTGATCAACACGCTGATCCTGCTCACTTCCGGCGTGACCCTGACCATCGCCCATCACGCACTGAAGGCCGGCAACCGCCGCCAGCTGCTGATCTGGCTGGGCCTGACCGTTGTGCTCGGTCTCGGCTTCCTGACCCTGCAGGCAGAGGAATACATCCACGCCTACAAGGAACTGAACCTGACGCTGGGCTCGGGCATCTACGGGTCGACGTTCTTCATGCTGACCGGCTTCCACGGCGCGCACGTGCTGCTGGGCACGATCATGCTGATCGTGATGTGGCTGCGTTCGGCCAAGGGCCACTTCACCCGCGACAACCATTTCGGTTTCGAAGCCGCCGCGTGGTACTGGCACTTCGTCGATGTGGTGTGGCTGATGCTGTTCCTGTTCGTCTACGTGCTCTGACCGCGCGCGGATCGGTGGGGTCAGCCACCGATGCCGTGCGGTTTGATCCAGCCCATGTAGATGCTCACGATCACCAGTACGATCAAGGCCACCGACACCGCGATGCGGCGGGTCAGTGCGTTGACCGTGCGCTTGGTCTGGCCGCGGTCGACCAGCAGGTAATACAGGCCGGCGCCCAGATTCCAGACGATGACGATCAGAAACGCGATTACCAGCAGGGTCTTCAGCGAATCACTCATGCGCGGCTCGAGGGCAGGGTGGATGCGCCTATCTGACCGCGTTTGCGCGGACTTGTCATGATGCGCCAGCACACGCGCGTGATCGGATGGCTGCTGGCGGTGCTGGCGATGGCCGGTTTCAGCGCATTGGGACTGTGGCAGCTGCAGCGCATGCATGCCAAACAGGCAATGTTGGATGCGCAGGGTCCAGCAGTGGCACAGGCGTTGCCATTGGCGCAGGCACTCGCGGCGCCCGGTGCGCTGCACGGCGTGGCCGACCACGGCCGCTTCCTGCCCGGCGTGGTGCTGCTGGACAACCAGACCCGGCATGGCCGCGCCGGAGTGAAGATCTATCGCCCGTTCCGCAGTGACGACGGCAGTGTGCTGCTGGTGGATCTCGGTTGGCGCGCGTTGCCACCGGATCGCAGCTTGCCGGATCTGCCTGCACCGCCTTCGCCGGTAGCCGTGCGTGGCTTGCTGGCGCCGCCGCCGTCGGCGGGGTTGGCGTTGGGGCCGGCGTTCTCCGCGACGGGTGAGGCCGGGCGCTGGCTGGCCAGCCGGCTGCCCGCCGAAGGCCTGGCCCGCGCGCTGGGGCTGCAGGCGCTACCCGACCGCGTGCTGCGCCTGGACCCGGCGCTGCCATTCGGCGATGAGCGCGACCTGGACCTGCTGCCGAACACGCTGCCGCCGCAGCGCCACCTGGGCTACGCCGTGCAGTGGTTCGGGCTGGCCCTGACCGTGCTGGTGGTCGCGCTGGTGCTGGAGCGGCGCAGGAGACGCCCCATCGCCCGGTAGTGCCGGGCGCTGGCCGGCATCC